>NZ_JBHJUK010000015.1:0-97318 GCF_042266225.1 Kitasatospora sp. NPDC056181 | reverse complement strand
CCATCCGGCGGCCCCGGCGCCCTCTGTCGTTCCCGGGCCCCGCTCCCGTTCCGGCCGACGTGCGCCCGAGGCGGGCGCAACCCCGCTGAACAGGGGCAAAGCGGCCGCCGGGAGGCCCGCGCGATAGCCTGGTTGACGATTGAGCGGGGCCGGGCCCGAGTGCGCGGCGCCCACCAGCGCCCGGGCGCGCCCCGGGCGGCCGACGAAGCGAGGGGTAGCCCAGCCGTGCGCATTGCCAGGTTTTCCGTCCGGGAAGGAAGCCCTGCCGCCGGCAGCGTCTCCTTCGGAGTGGTCGAGGGCGACCCGGCCCAGCCCGAGTCTCTGGTCGTCCACGCCCTGGCCGGCCACCCGTTCGGGCAGCCCCAGCCCACCGGTGAGAGCTACCGGTTCCAGGACGTCCGGCTGCTAAGCCCGATGCTGCCCAACAAGATCGTCGCGGTCGGCCGCAACTACGCGGCCCACGCGGCCGAACTGGGCAACGCCGTCCCGGACGCTCCGCTCACCTTCTTCAAGCCGTCCACCTCGGTGATCGGCCCGACCGAGTCGATCGCCTACCCGCCGTTCTCCTCCGACGTCCACCACGAGGCCGAACTGGCCGTGGTGATCGGCCGGATGTGCCGCGAGGTCCCGCTGGAGCGGGTGCCCGAGGTGATCCTCGGCTACACCTGCGCCAACGACGTCACCGCGCGCGACGTCCAGCAGCGCGAGGGCCAGTGGGCCCGGGCCAAGGGCTTCGACACAGCCTGCCCGCTCGGCCCGTGGATCGAGACCGACCTCGACCCGGCCGACGTCGCCGTCACCTGCACGGTCAACGGCGAGCTGAGGCAGGCCGGCCGCACCTCCCTGATGATCCGCTCGGTCGCCGAGCTGATCGTCCACATCTCCGAGGCCATGACGCTGCTGCCCGGCGACGTCATCCTCACCGGCACACCCGCTGGGGTGGGCCCCCTCAACGTCGGCGACGAGGTCGCCGTCTCCATCGAAGGCATCGGCACTCTCACCAACAAGGTGATCAAGCGTGGCTAATGAAATGCTCAGCGGCTCGACCGCGGGCAACCCGTCCGTCCGGGTTCGCTTCTGTCCGTCCCCGACCGGGAACCCGCACGTGGGCCTGGTCCGGACGGCCCTCTTCAACTGGGCCTTCGCCCGCCACAACGGCGGCACGATGGTCTTCCGGATCGAGGACACGGACTCCGCCCGCGACTCCGAGGAGTCGTACAACCAGCTGCTCGACGCCATGCGCTGGCTCGGGTTCGACTGGGACGAGGGCCCGGAGGTCGGCGGCCCGCACGAGCCGTACCGCCAGTCGCAGCGGATGGACATCTACGCCGACGTCGCCCGGCGCCTGCACGAGGCCGGTCACGCCTACTACTGCTACTGCTCCACCGAGGAGCTGGACGCCCGCCGCGAGGCCGCCCGCGCGGCCGGCAAGCCCTCCGGCTACGACGGCCACTGCCGGGAGCTGACGGACGACCAGGTCGCCGTCTACAAGCTGGAGAAGCGCGAGCCGATCCTGCGCTTCCGGATGCCCGACCGGACCATCGCCTTCGACGACCTGGTGCGCGGCACGCTCACCTTCGAGCCGGAGAACGTGCCCGACTACGGCATCGTCCGGGCCAACGGCGCGCCGCTCTACACCCTGGTCAACCCGGTGGACGACGCCCTGATGGGCATCACCCACGTGCTCCGCGGCGAGGACCTGCTCTCCTCGACCCCGCGCCAGATCGCGCTCTACGCGGCGCTCGCCGAGATCGGCGTCGGCGACGGGACCACCCCGCACTTCGGCCACCTGCCGTACGTGATGGGCGAGGGCAACAAGAAGCTCTCCAAGCGCGACCCGCAGGCCTCGCTCAACCTGTACCGCGAGCGCGGCTTCATCCCCGAGGGCCTGCTCAACTACCTGTCGCTGCTCGGCTGGTCGCTCTCCGCGGACGACGACATCTTCAGCGTGGAGCAGCTGGTCGCGGCGTTCGACATCGCCGACGTCAACGCCAACCCGGCCCGCTTCGACCTCAAGAAGTGCGAGCACATCAACGCCGAGCACCTGCGCAAGCTGGCTCCGGAGGACTTCGTCCGGCGCCTGGTGCCGTACCTGCAGGCCCCCGGCCTGCTGCCGGCCGAGCCGACCGCCGAGCAGCTGGAGCTGCTGGCCAAGGTGGCGCCGCTCACCCAGGAGCGGATGGTCGTGCTGAGCGAGATCGTGAACATGGCCGGCTTCCTCTTCGTCGACCCGGCCGACTTCGCGCTCGACCCGGACGACGCGGCCAAGGTCCTGACCGCGGACGCCCGCCCGGTGCTGGAGGCCAGCATCAAGGCGCTGGAGGCGCTGGAGGACTTCTCCCCGGAGCCGATCCAGGCCGCGCTGCGCGAGGCCCTGGTGGACGGCCTGGGCATCAAGCCCAAGTTCGCCTTCACGCCGCTGCGGGTGGCCGTCACCGGCCGCCGGGTCTCCCCGCCGCTGTTCGAGTCGATGGAGCTCCTCGGGCGCCCCGAGACGCTGCGCCGGCTGACCTCCGCGCTGGCCGCCGTCCCGGCTGCCTGAGCCCCG
This sequence comes from Kitasatospora sp. NPDC056181, assembly GCF_042266225.1. Taxonomy (NCBI): domain Bacteria; kingdom Bacillati; phylum Actinomycetota; class Actinomycetes; order Kitasatosporales; family Streptomycetaceae; genus Kitasatospora; species Kitasatospora sp. NPDC056181. The sequence goes on along the minus strand of NZ_JBHJUK010000015.1, from coordinate 94,770 downwards.
CGCGGGCGGCTGCGGGCCCGGTTCCGACCTGGCCCGCAGCCGCCCCGGCCGCGGCCTGGGGTTATCGATTTTGGAGCCAGGGCCGACGTCGGGTAATGTTCTTTCTGCGCCGCCCGGGAGGGAACGGACGAGGGAGCGAAAGCCCCCCGGCCGGGACCGAACGAGAGGCGCAACGCCTGAGAAGATCCCGACGAGGGTTCAACTCTGGTGGGGTATGGTGTAATTGGCAGCACGAGTGATTCTGGTTCATTTAGTCTAGGTTCGAGTCCTGGTACCCCAGCGCAGTACAGCAGTACCGCAGTACAAATGAAGATCAAGCCCCCGTTGTGTAGCGGCCTAGCACGCTGCCCTCTCACGGCAGTAGCGCCGGTTCGAATCCGGTCGGGGGTACTGATCCCGCAAGGGATCACCTGGAAAGCCCCCGTTGTGTAGCGGCCTAGCACGCTGCCCTCTCACGGCAGTAGCGCCGGTTCGAATCCGGTCGGGGGTACTGATCCCGCAAGGGATCGCCAGGAAGCCCCCGTTGTGTAGCGGCCTAGCACGCTGCCCTCTCACGGCAGTAGCGCCGGTTCGAATCCGGTCGGGGGTACCAGAGCACGAAGCCGATGGGCTCGCCCCATCGGCCGATTGCTTTGTTGGGGTATGGTGTAATTGGCAGCACGAGTGATTCTGGTTCATTTAGTCTAGGTTCGAGTCCTGGTACCCCAGCCAGATAGAGAACGAAGCCCTGGTCGCCGGGGCTTTCTGCATTTCCGGGCACATTCCCGGAGCATTCCCCGCGCCTTGCCGAAAGGGCCCCGCACACCGGAGTGTGCGGGGCCCTTTTCCGTGGGGGAGGTCGCCGGCGGGGGAGTCCGGCGGATCGGTCAGCCGCGGCGCAGGGCCTCGGTGAGGCGGTTGGCGGCCTCGATGATGGCCTGGGCGTGCAGCCGGCCGGGGTGGCGGGTCAGGCGCTCGATCGGGCCGGAGACGGAGACGGCGGCCACCACGCGGTTGGAGGGTCCGCGCACGGGCGCGGAGACGGACGCCACGCCCGGCTCGCGCTCGCCGATCGACTGGGCCCAGCCACGGCGCCGGACGCCGCTCAGGGCGGTGGCGGTGAAGCGGGCGCCCTGGAGGCCGCGGTGGAGCCGCTCGGGCTCCTCCCAGGCCAGCAGGACCTGGGCGGCCGAGCCGGCCTTCATCGGCAGGGTGCTGCCGACCGGGACGGTGTCCCGCAGGCCGGAGAGCCGCTCGGCGGCGGCTACGCAGATCCGCATCTCGCCCTGCCGGCGGTAGAGCTGTGCGCTCTCGCCGGTGACGTCGCGCAGGTGGGTCAGGACCGGGCCCGCGGTGGCGAGCAGCCGGTCCTCGCCCGCCGCGGCGGAGAGTTCGGAGAGACGGGGGCCGAGGATGAACCGGCCCTGCATGTCCCTGGTGACGAGTCGGTGGTGTTCGAGTGCGACGGCGAGTCTGTGGGCCGTGGGGCGCGCCAGACCAGTGGCGGCGACCAGCCCCGCCAACGTGGCGGGGCCCGACTCCAGTGCGCTCAGCACCAGAGCGGCCTTGTCGAGAACGCCGACGCCGCTAGAGTTGTCCATGCCCTAAGACTGCAGTCTCATTCCGCGAGACGCAAGTTCAATCTTCCGCGAAAAGCGCCACTCTGGATGCAGCAGCCCGGGAGACATCCAGGATGCGGCCCCCACCAGGTGTCCGCATCGTGGACACCGATCCGGAGTGCAGGTCGCGCGACGCGAGCCTCAGAGGGCGGCGAACGCACTGACCTCGACGACACGAGAAGGCCGGCAACGCGGCCGGCTGGAGGGAATCCGATGGGACGGACACTCGCAGAGAAGGTCTGGGACGACCACGTCGTGCGGCGCGCGGAGGGCGAGCCCGACCTGCTCTTCATCGACCTGCACCTGCTCCACGAGGTGACCAGCCCGCAGGCCTTCGACGGCCTCCGGCTGGCCGGGCGCAAGGTCCGCCGGACCGATCTGACGATCGCCACCGAGGACCACAACACCCCCACCCTGGACATCGACAAGCCCATCGCGGACCCCGTGTCCCGGGTGCAGCTGGAGACGCTGCGCCGCAACGCCGCCGAGTTCGGCGTCCGGATCCACTCGCTCGGCGACGTCGAGCAGGGCGTCGTGCACGTGGTCGGCCCGCAGCTGGGCCTGACCCAGCCCGGTACCACCGTCGTCTGCGGTGACTCCCACACCTCCACCCACGGCGCGTTCGGCGCCCTGGCGTTCGGCATCGGCACCAGCCAGGTCGAGCACGTACTGGCCACCCAGACGCTTCCGCTGGCGCCGTTCAGGACCATGGCGATCACGGTCGAGGGCGAGCTGCCCGAAGGCGTCACCGCGAAGGACCTGATCCTGGCGATCATCACCAGGATCGGCACCGGCGGCGGCCAGGGCTACGTCCTGGAGTACCGCGGCTCCGCGATCCGCAGCCTCTCCATGGAGGCCCGGATGACCATCTGCAACATGTCGATCGAGGCGGGCGCCCGGGCCGGCATGATCGCCCCGGACCAGACCACCTTCGACTACCTGGAGGGCCGCCCGCACGCGCCCGAGGGCGAGGACTGGGACGCCGCGGTCGCGTACTGGAAGACCCTGGTCACCGACGAGGACGCGGTCTTCGACCACGAGATCTTCATCGACGCGAGCGAGCTGACCCCCTTCGTCACCTGGGGCACCAACCCCGGCCAGGGCGCCCCGCTCGGCGCGAACGTGCCGGACCCGGCCTCCTTCGCCGACCCGCAGGAGCGGACCGCCGCCGAGAACGCCCTGAAGTACATGGGCCTGGAGGCCGGCACCCCGCTGCGCGAGGTGAAGGTCGACGCCGTCTTCGTCGGCTCCTGCACCAACGGCCGGATCGAGGACCTGCGGGCCGCCGCGGCCGTCCTGGAGGGCCGTTCCGTCGCCGAGGGCGTACGGATGCTGGTCGTCCCCGGCTCGGTGCGGGTCGCCCTGCAGGCCGTCGAGGAGGGCCTGGACAAGGTGTTCACCGCCGCCGGCGCCGAGTGGCGCCACGCGGGCTGCTCGATGTGCCTGGGCATGAACCCCGACCAGCTGGCCCCCGGCGAGCGCTGCGCCTCGACCTCGAACCGCAACTTCGAGGGCCGCCAGGGCAAGGGCGGCCGCACCCACCTGGTGTCGCCGCAGGTCGCCGCCGCCACCGCCGTCCTGGGCCGGCTGGCCGCGCCCGCCGACCTCTCGTCCAACGTCGCTGTGGAGGCCTGAGCAGCATGGAGAAGTTCACCACCCACACCGGCCGGGCCGTCCCGCTGCGCCGCAGCAACGTCGACACCGACCAGATCATCCCGGCCCACTGGCTCAAGAAGGTCACCCGTTCCGGTTTCGAGGACGGGCTGTTCGAGGCCTGGCGCAAGGACGAGTCGTTCATCCTCAACCAGCCCGAGCGCCAGGGTGCGACCGTCCTGGTGGCGGGCCCCGAGTTCGGCACCGGCTCCTCCCGCGAGCACGCGGTCTGGGCGCTGCAGAACTACGGTCTCCACGCCGTGATCTCGTCCCGGTTCGCCGACATCTTCCGTGGCAACTCGCTGAAGAACGGCCTGCTCACCGTCGTTCTGCCGCAGGAGACCGTGGAGCGGCTCTGGGCGCTCACGGAGGCCGACCCGACCGCGGAGATCACCGTCGACCTGGAGGCCCGCGAGGTGCGCGCCGAAGGCGTCACCGCCTCCTTCGAGCTGGACGACAACGTGCGTTGGCGGCTGCTGAACGGCCTGGACGACATCAGCATCACCCTGCAGAACGAGGGTGACATCGCGGCCTTCGAGGCGACCCGGCCGGCGTTCAAGCCGCGTACTCTTCCGGTCGCCTGAGAAGCCGTTCAGAACAAGCATTCTGACGATCCGCCGGATGGCCCGTCTCCCCCTTCGGGGGGGCGGGTCATCCGCCGTTCCGGAGGCGGAGTTCACCCCCCTGCCCGGCCCCCGATTGCCCATTTGGCAATGGAGCAGAGGGCCCCCGGCAAGCACAACTGCGGGTAGATGGCACAATCAGTACATGCACCGGCACCATGAACCTCCGTACGCGGGCGGCGAACCCGCGTCACAGGAGTCCACGGGCCGGGGATCCGAACGCCGAATTGACGATCGGCCGGACGCCGCCACCTCACCTGCTGAGGGGCCGGACGACCCGGAAGTCGCAGCGCTCTACGCGCTTGTGGCCGAGCGGTTGAAGCAAGCTCACGCCCGCGTGCATGCGCTGAACGTGTCTGCCGATGCAAAGACCGCTCTCACCCGACAACTCCTCATCGTCACGGAGACCGCCAAGCGCGATCTTCCGGGGGCGGCAAGGCGGTTGAGTCGCTTTGTGCAGGACCTCGACGAGGGGCGCCCGCCCGTCGTCTGAGGTCGCCGATGCGCAAATCCATTGCGACACTAGGGTGATTCGCGCGTTTGGTAATTGAAAGTCCGCAGATACATACCTAACGTGCGAAATGAACGGATGGAATCATCCGGCGCCCGTTTCCGAAGGGGAAGACGTGAACAAGGCTCAGCTTGTCGAAGCGGTGGCCGAGCAGCTGGGCGGTCGCAAGGCTGCCGCAGAGGCCGTCGACGCAGTGCTCGACACCATGGTCCGCGCCGTTGTGGCCGGTGACCGGGTGTCGGTCACCGGTTTTGGCACCTTTGAGAAGGTGGAGCGCTCCGCGCGCTTCGCCCGCAACCCGCAGACCGGCGAGAAGGTCAAGGTCAAGAAGACCTCGGTGCCCCGCTTCCGCCCCGGCCAGGGCTTCAAGGACCTGGTCAGCGGCAGCAAGAAGCTGCCGAAGGAAGGCCCCTCGGTGAAGAAGGCCCCCAAGGGCTCCCTCACCCCGGGCAAGAGCGGTGTCGCCGCGACCCCGGCCGCCAAGCGCGCCGCCACCAAGCGTGCCGCCGCCGCCGCCGCGACCCCGGCCGCCGCGACCAAGAAGGCCGCCGCCAAGAAGACGGCGACCACCGCCGCCGCCAAGAAGACCACGGCCACCGCCGCGAAGAAGGCGACCGCCACCAAGAAGGCCACCCCGGCCGCGGCGAAGAAGACCACCGCGACCGCCGCCAAGAAGACCACGGCCGCCGCCAAGAAGACGGCGACCACCGCCGCCGCCAAGAAGACCACGGCCACCGCCGCGAAGAAGGCGACCGCCACGGCCAAGAAGACGGCTCCGGCGAAGAAGACCGCCACCCGCAAGACCACTGCGCGCAAGAGCACCGCGAAGTAGTCCGCGGACGGCCTTCCAGAGCCGTGGCGCACCTCCACCCGGGCCCGGGCGGACGGGACCGCCACGGCTCTTCGGTTTTCGGAGCGCACCCCGGCGGGTGCGCGCGGGCGTCAGGCCCCGGCCGGGTCCGGGAAGGTCTGCAGCGTCACGAAGACCACCCGGCGGGCCTCGCCGGCGCCCTCGGTGCGGATCCGCACGCGCTGGCCGGGACGGAGCAGCCGCAGGCCGCCCGCATCGAAGGCGGCGGCGTCGAACGGCACCGGCGTCCCGTCGTCGAGGAGCACGGAGCCGGCCCGGGTGGCGGGGTCGAAGGTGAACGCGGTGGCCTGCATGAAAGCAGCATAGCGAGCGGCACCGACAGTCCCGGCGGCGTCTCAGCCGAGTCCGGCGGGCGGCCCCGGGGCGTAGCCGAGCCGGGCCGACAGGGCGCCGGTGTGCGGGCCGACGCCGAGCGCCAGGGCCTCGCCGAGGTCGGCCCCGGTGTCGACGTCCCGGCGTACCGACTGCACGCCGTCCAGCCGTAGTTCGAGGGCGCCGCCGGCCGCGTGCCGGGCCCGGGAGCCGTCGCCGAAGGCGGGGGAGAGCGGGCTGCCGGGGGCGCAGGCGAGCAGGGTGGTACCCAGACCGGGGGCGTCGGCCAGGAAGGCCCGGCCGGCCGGGGGCACGGCGGCCAGCACCCGGGCCAGTTCGGCCGGGCGCAGGGCCGGCAGGTCGGCGGAGAGCGCGGCCAGCGGGGCGCGCGGAGCGATCGCCAGCGCGGCCGCGGCGCCGTGCACCAGTGCGTGGTTGAGGCCGCCGCCCGGTTCGTCGCCTACCACGACGGCGCCCAGCGCGGCCAGCCGGTCCGCGGCCGCGGAGTCCCGGGTGACCACCAGCACCCGGGCGACGCCGGGCGTGGCCAGCGCCGCGCCGACGGTGTCCAGGGCGAAGGAGAGTGCCAGGTCCGGGCGGTGCTCCCCGGCGAACGGGGCCAGCCGGGTCTTCGCCAGGGCGAGCGGCTTGAGCGGCAGCACCAGCGACCAGCCGGCGGTGGGTGCGGGGGGCGCGGCGGGCCCGCTGGGGCGTACGGTGTCCTGGGTCATCGGCGTCATTGTGACGCCGGTCCCGGAACCCTCGCCAGGCCGTCCGAGCTGTACGGACGTGCGTTTGGTCACGCCCGCCCCGACGTGCTGGCGGGGTTGCTCGACAGCCGTTCGCGGTCGGGCGAGACTGTTCCGCGCTCCGGGCCCCGAACGGGGGCCGCGGATGGCGAGATACTGCGGCACCCCACGTGCCGCACCGGATGAGGAGGACCTGGGGTGGCCCGCCGCTCGTACGCCAGCTTCGGCAACGCCGACTACGGCATCTGGTACCGCTTCGCGGCCGTGCTGGTGAAGCCGGTGACGACCGCGCTGGTCAAGCCCGACTGGCGGGGCTGGGAGCACCTCCCCAAGGAGGGTGGCTTCATCACCGCGGTCAACCACAACTCGATCCTCGACCCGGTGATCTACGCGCACTGGCAGTACAACAGCGGGCGGCCGCCGCGGATGCTCGGCAAGTCCTCGGTGTTCTCGGTGCCGTTCATCGGTTTCATGCTCCGCAAGACCCGCCAGATCCCGGTGTTCCGGGAGTCGACCGACGCCGCGCGGGCCTTCCGGGCCGCGGTCGACGCGGTGAACGACGGCCAGTGCGTGCAGTTCTACCCCGAGGGAACGCTCACCCGGGACCCGGACCTGTGGCCGATGACCGGCAAGACCGGCGTGGCCCGGGTCGCGCTGATGACCGGTGCGCCGGTCATCCCGGTGGCGCACTGGGGCGCGCAGGAGATCATCCCGCCGTACGGAAGAGCCACCCCGGGCAGAGGCAGATTCAACCTCTTCCCGCGGCACAAGGTGACGGTGGCGGCCGGGCCGGCCGTGGACCTGAGCAGGTACGAGGGCCAGGAGCTGACCTCGCAGGTGCTCCGGGACGCCACCGAGGACATCATGCAGGCGATCACCGTCGTGCTGGCCGGCATCCGTGACGAGGAGCCGCCCGCCGAGCGTTACGACATGCGTACGGCGGCCCGGGACCGGGCGACGGCGGCTTCGGCCGAGCCGCAGCGGGCCGCGGGCGGCAAGCGTGGCAACGGTACCGAGGAGGCCGGCAAGTGACCCGATGCGCCGTGTTCGGGACGGGTTCCTGGGGGACCGCGTTCGCGATGGTGCTGGCCGACGCCGGCTGCGAGGTGGTGCTCTGGGGGCGCCGCCAGGAGCTGGCCGACGCGATCAACACCACCCACGTGAACCCGGACTACCTGCCGGGCGTGGAGCTGCCGGCCTCGGTCCGGGCCACCACCGACGCGGCCGAGGCGCTGGCCGGCGCCGACTTCGCGGTGCTGGTGGTCCCCTCGCAGACGCTGCGCGAGAACCTCGCCGCCTGGGCCCCCCTGATCGAGCCGCAGACCGTGCTGGTCAGCCTGATGAAGGGCATCGAGCTCGGCACCGCCAAGCGGATGAGCGAGGTCATCGAGGAGGTCACCAAGGTCGGCCCGGAGCGCGTCGCGGTGGTCAGCGGCCCCAACCTGGCCCGTGAGATCGCCAACCGGCAGCCCGCCGCGAGCGTGGTGGCCTGCACCGACGAGGCCGTCGCCAAGCGGCTCCAGGCGGCCTGCCACACCCCGTACTTCCGTCCGTACACCAACACCGACGTGATCGGCTGCGAGCTGGGCGGCGCGGTGAAGAACGTGATCGGCCTGGCGGTCGGCATGGCCAACGGCATGGGGCTCGGCGACAACACCAAGGCGACGCTGATCACCCGCGGGCTGGCCGAGACCACCCGGCTGGGGACGGCCCTCGGCGCCGACCCGCACACCTTCGCCGGGCTCGCCGGGATGGGCGACCTGGTGGCCACCTGCTCCTCGCCGCTGTCGCGCAACAACACCTTCGGCACCAACCTGGGCCGCGGGATGTCGCTGGCCGAGACCATCGCGGCCACCCGGCAGACCGCGGAGGGCGTGAAGTCCTGCGAGTCGGTGCTCGACCTGGCCCGGCGCAGCGGCGTCGACATGCCGATCGTCGAGGCCGTGGTGGACGTGGTGCACAACGGACGCCCCACCCAGGAGGCGTTGCAGACCCTGATGTCCCGCTCGGCCAAGGCGGAACGCCGCTGAGCCGGCCGGTGCCGACAGCACCGGGCCGGTACGCACCGGGTGGCTGACTTTCCGAAAACGCCCCGCACGGTACTCTCAAACGCGATATGAGCATCGAACAGACCTCCCAGAACCCGTCCGCGAAGCCGCGCGTAGCGATCGTCTTCGGTGGCCGCAGCTCCGAGCACGGCGTCTCGGTCGTCACCGCGGGCAGTGTGCTCAGGGCGATCGACCGCGAGAAGTACGACGTGCTGCCGATCGGCATCACCCAGGAGGGCCGCTGGGCCCTGGTCGGCGACGAGCCGGCCCGGATGTCCATCACCGACGGCCGGATGCCCGACGTGGCGCAGGTGGCCGAGGCCGTCGACGGCCAGGTCGCGCTGCCGGTCGCGCCGGGCCACCGCGAGGTGGTCCTCAGCGAGCCGGGGGCCACCCCCAAGGCGCTCGGCGAGGTCGACGTGGTCTTCCCGCTGCTGCACGGCCCCTGGGGCGAGGACGGCACCCTCCAGGGCCTGCTGGAACTCTCCGGCGTGCCGTACGTCGGCAACGGCGTGCTCTCCAGCGCGGTCGGCATGGACAAGGAGTTCACCAAGCGGATCCTGGCCTCGCACGGCCTGGGCGTCGGCCGGTACACCATCGTCCGCCCGCGCGAGTGGGAGACCGAGGACGGCCGGGCCGCCGTCCGCGAGCGGGTCGCCGGGCTGGGCCTGCCGGTCTTCGTCAAGCCGTGCCGGGCCGGTTCCAGCATGGGCATCACCAAGGTGAAGGACCTCGCCGCACTCGACGCCGCGATCGAGGAGGCCCGCCGCCACGACCCCAAGCTGATCATCGAGGCCGGGGTCGCCGGCCGCGAGATCGAGTGCGGGGTGCTGGAGTTCGAGGACGGCCCGCGGGCCAGCGTGCCGGCCGAGGTGCTGGTCGGCGGCGACTACGAGTTCTACGACTTCGAGGCCAAGTACATCGACTCCTCCGAGGTCCGCGTCCCCGCGGAGCTCACCGAGGCGGAGACCGCCGAGATCCGCCGCCAGGCGGTCGAGGCCTTCGAGGCGCTCGGCTGCGAGGGCCTCGCCCGGGTCGACTTCTTCCTGCTGGACGACGGCAGCTGGATCATCAACGAGATCAACACCATGCCCGGCTTCACCCCGATCTCGGCCTACCCGAAGATGTGGGAGGCCACCGGGCTGTCGTACCCGGAGCTGATCGACCGGCTGCTCCAGGCGGCGCTGCGCCGCTCGACCGGCCTGCGGTAACAGCCGCGCACGGAGGGACGAAGGGCGGGCCGGGAAGCTCCCGGCCCGCCCTTCGCGCGGTCGTACCGACCGGTCCCGTCGCCCGTACCTACGGGATGTTGGCCTTCACCAGGTCGGAGAGGGCGGAGACCGGGTCCAGCGGGTTGCCGAAGGCGCCGCGGGGCACGGTGATCTCGACGTAGGCCTTGCGCATCGTCGAGGTGAACCGGTAGCCGCCGTCGTCCAGCTTCTGCTGCCACCAGGTGACGTCGTTGACGGTGGGGGACCAGTCGCTCGCGGCGGGGCCGTTCAGCTCCTCCGGGCGGTCCACGCCGCAGCGCAGCACGGTGCGCGGCGAGCTGGCCCACGCGGCCACGTACGGGGAGGCCGGCGACGGGTCCTTGCGGGCGTGGCCGAGCAGCTCCTGCGGCAGTGCGGCGGCCAGCGCCCGGCAGTACCCGGCCGCCTTGGGGGCCGGCTCGGGCACCTCGATCTTCGCGGGCACGCTCCAGCTGCCGAGCAGCACCACCACGGTGCAGATCAGCGCAAGCGGCAGTGCCAGCCACCGGACCGGGGCCGGCAGTGCCGCCAGGAAGCGGGGGACGCGGAGTTCTCGGGCCACCCGCCGATGGTAGCCGGGCCTTACAGGTGGACCACCGGACAGGTGAGGGTCCGGGTGATGCCCTCGACCTGCTGGACCTTGGCCACGACCAGGCGGCCGAGGTCGTCCACGGTCGAGGCCTCCGCCCGCACGATCACGTCGTACGGGCCGGTGACGTCCTCGGCCTGGAGGACACCGGGGATCTTGGAGATGGCATCGGCCACGGCGGTGGCCTTGCCGACCTCGGTCTGGATCAGGATGTATGCCTGTACCACGGGGGGACCTCCCGGCGGCTGGGTACGGGGACTGCCGCCGTGATCGCCCGGGCAGGTGTCGGGGGTGGGAGCGGGCTCACCGGCAGACTGATCACCACGCTACCGCGCAGCGGGCCGGGGAGGGGAGACCTCTGCACCCGTGGAGGGCGTACGCTGCGCGCGGGGGTGCGCGGACAACGAGTTCTGATGGAAACGCGAGAGGACGGCAGATGCAGGGGACCGTGGGCGAGCTCGGCGAGTTCGGCCTCATCAGGGAGCTGACCGCCCGGGTGCCGCTCACCGACGCGGTCGACCTCGGCCCGGGCGACGACGCCGCCGTGGTGAAGGCGCCGGACGGCCGGGTGGTGGCGACCACGGACGTGCTGATCGAGAACCGGCACTTCCGCCGGGACTGGTCGACCGCCTACGACGTGGGCCGCAAGGCCGCCGCCCAGAACCTCGCCGACGTCGCCGCGATGGGCGCGGTGCCGACCGCGATACTGCTCGGGCTCGTCGCCCCCGCCGACCTGCCCACCACCTGGGCCACCGAGCTGATGGACGGACTGCGCGACGAGTGCCAGGTGGCCGGTGCGACGGTGGTCGGCGGCGACGTGGTGCGCGGCGACGTCATCACGCTGGCCATCACGGCGCTCGGGGACCTTCAGGGGCGCGCGCCGGTGACGCGCGCCGGGGCCCAGGTGGGCGACGTGGTCGCGGTCACCGGCTGGCTCGGCTGGTCCGCCGCCGGTCTGACCGTGCTCCAGCGCGGCTTCCGCTCGCCGCGCGCCTTCGTCGAGGCGCACCGTCGGCCCGAGCCGCCGTACCACGCGGGCCCGGCGGCCTCCGAGTTGGGCGCCACCGCGATGGTCGACGTGAGCGACGGGCTGGTGGCCGACCTCGGCCACGTCGCCCGGGCCAGCGGCGTGGACATCGACCTGCGTGCCGCCGACTTCGACGTCCCGGCCCAGATGGCCGACATCGGCCAGGCGGTCGGGGTGGACCCGCTGGTCTGGGTGCTCTCCGGCGGCGAGGACCACGCGATCGTCGCCACCTTCCCGCGCGGGGCCCAACTCCCCGCCCGCTGGAGGGTGGTGGGCGAGGTCACGGCCCGCGCCCGGGCGGCCCGCGGCGGCCGGGTGACGGTGGACGGGCAGGCGTGGGACCGGGTCGGCGGCTGGGACCACTTCGCCGAGTGACCGGACCGGCCGGGCGGCCGCACCCGGCGGGCGGCGGCGTACGGACGGCGCGCGGCACTCCGGCGAGCGGCACACGGGCCCGGGCGGGAGGACGGCGTAGGCTTGCGCCGAACCGATCCCGCCCGCCCGTCCGGCGCGGGTGGTCTGAACCACTGCAGAGCGGGAGAGCCCACCCACCATGCGCATCGGTGTTCTGACCAGCGGCGGCGACTGCCCCGGCCTCAACGCGGTGATCCGTTCGGTGGTGCACCGGGGCACGGACGTCCACGGCGACGAGATCATCGGCATCGAGGACGGCTTCCTCGGCCTGATCGAGGGCCGCACCCGGCCGATCTCGCACGACGACGTCACCGGTCTGCTGACCCTCGGCGGCACCATCCTCGGCTCGGCCCGGGTCAAGCGCGAGCGGATCGCCTGGGCCGTGGAGAACGCGCAGACCCTCGCCCGGGACATCGGCATCGACGCGCTGATCGCGATCGGCGGCGAGGGCACGCTGACCGCGGCCAGGATGTTCAGCGACGCCGGACTGCCGGTGGTCGGGGTCCCGAAGACCATCGACAACGACATCGACGCCACCGACGTCACCTTCGGCTTCGACACCGCGGTGCACGTCGCCACCGAGGCGATCGACCGGCTGAAGACCACCGCCGAGTCCCACCAGCGCGTGATGGTGGTGGAGTTGATGGGCCGGCACACCGGCTGGATCACCCTCACCGCAGGCATGGCGGGCGGCGCCCACGGCATCCTCATCCCGGAGAGGCCGTTCGACATCGAGGCGGTGGCCCGGATGGTCGAGGACCGCTTCTCCCGCGGCAAGAAGTTCGCCATCATCGCCGTCGCCGAGGGCGCCGCCCCGCTGCCCGGCACCCTGCGCTTCGACCACGGCGACGTCGACCAGTTCGGGCACCAGACCTTCGGCGGGATCGGCAACCGGCTCGCCCACGAGCTGGAGAACCTGCTCGGCAAGGAGGCACGGCCGGTCATCCTCGGCCACACCCAGCGCGGCGGCACCCCCACCGCCCGCGACCGGGTGCTCGCCTCCCGGTTCGGCTGGCACGCGGTGGAGGCCGTCCACAAAGGCGCGTTCGGCCACTTCACCGCGCTGCGCCGCAACGACATCGTGCTGGTGCCGATCGCCGAGGCGGTCACCCGGCTCAAGACCGTGCCGCAGGACCGCTGGGCGGAATCGGAGGCCGTGCTCTGAGCGGTCGGGGGTAGGTTGAGCGCATGTCCCTCCCGTCGCCCGCCCCCGCCCCCGGTGGCCGCGCTCCGCTCGGCCCCTCCGAAGTGCCTCCCCGTACGGCACCCCCCCGCGTCCTCACCGTCGCCGGCTCCGACTCCGGCGGCGGCGCCGGGATCCAGGCCGACCTGAAGGCGATGCTCGCCCTCGGCGTCCACGGCATGAGCGTGATCACCGCCGTCACCGCGCAGAACTCGCTCGGCGTCCAGGGTTACTGGGAGCTGCCGGCCGAGGCGGTCCGGGCCCAGTTCCGCAGCGTGGTGGACGACATCGGCGTCCAGGCCGTGAAGACCGGCATGCTCGCCTCGATCGAGCTGGTCGAGACCGTCTCCGAACTGCTGGCCGGGGTGGACGCCCCGGTGGTGGTCGACCCGGTCGGCGTCTCCAAGCACGGCGACGCGCTGCTGGCCGCCGAGGCCGTCGCCACCGTCCGGGAGCGGCTGCTGCCGGTCGCCACCCTCGCCACGCCCAACCTGCACGAGGTGACGCAGCTCACCGGTCGCACCGTCGAGCACGAGGGCCAGATGCTGGACGCGGCCAAGGCGCTGCTCGACCTCGGGCCGCGCTGGGTGCTGGTCAAGGGCGGGCACCTGGAGGGCGAGGCCGCCGACCTGCTCTACGGCGGCGCGGGCGAGGAGTACTGGTACCGCGCCCCCCGCTACGACAACCGGCACACCCACGGCACCGGCTGCACGCTGGCCAGCTCGATCGCCGCCGGGCTGGCCAAGGGCGAGCCGCTGCCCGAGGCGGTGGCCTCGGCCAAGGAGTACATCACCGGCGCGATCGCCGGCGGCTTCGCGCTGGGCGCCGGCATCGGCCCGGTCGACCACGCCTGGCGCTGGCGCTGAAACGTCCGAAGGGCGGGCCCGGAGGCCCGCCCTTCGGCAGAGGTCGGCAGGTTTGCCGGAGAGACAGAAAGCCGGTCCATCCGAGGATGGACCGGCTCACTGGAGGACCGGCATACCGGTCTGCGCGTCAGCGCGAGACCTTACCGGCCTTGATGCACGAGGTGCAGACGTTGAGCCGCTTCGGCGTCCGCCCAATCACAGCGCGCACCGTCTGGATGTTGGGGTTCCAACGACGGGGGGTACGGCGGTGAGAGTGGGAGATGCTGTTGCCGAAGCCCGGCCCCTTGCCGCAGACGTCGCAGTTGGCAGCCACAGGAGTCACTCCAAGACTTCAGATCATTTACGTTCGAAACCCCGCCGACCCACCGGAGCACTCACGTGAACCAGACCGGACCAAGGGGGTGAGCCTGGACTGTTCCAGGCAACCGGAAGAGCATACAACGCTTGCTTCCGTTCAACGAAACTACCACGACCGCGCAGGTGATCGCTGCTCCCGCTGCCCCCGGCACCCGCCCCCGGCCCCCGATAACCTGCCGGTATCACCCCTCGCCGCTGCCCTGAATGTGTTGCTGCCCCTCAGGCCGTCGCGGCGTCCCATCCGGAGGAGACCTGGTGCTGCACACGCTCGACGCCCCGGCCGTGCGCAGCTGGTGCCAGCTGGCCCTGCGTGCGCTCGGCCAGGCCCGCGAGGAGATCGACGCACTCAACGTCTACCCCGTCCCGGACGGCGACACCGGCACCAACCTCTACCTGACCGTGGAGTCGGCCGCCGCCGCCGTGGAGAGTCGCTTCACCGACCCCGCCGCCGGCCCGCCGCCCGGCCTCGCCGAGGCGGTCCGGGAGATGGCCCGCGGCGCGCTGATCGGCGCGCGCGGCAACTCCGGGGTGATCCTCGCCCAGTGGCTGCGCGGCACCGCCGAGAAGCTGGCCGAGGGCGGCGGCGCCGACCAGCTGCGGTCCGCCCTCCAGCGGGCCGCCGACTCCGCCTACCAGGCCGTCGCCGAGCCGGTCGAGGGGACGCTGCTGACCGTCGCCCGGGTCGCCGCCAGGGAGGCCGTCCGGGCCGGGGACGGCCTCGGCCACGTCGCCGACACCGCCTACCGGGCCGCCCGGGACGCGCTGCGGCACACCCCCGAGCAGCTCTCCGTCCTGGCCGAGGCCGGGGTGGTGGACGCCGGCGGCCGCGGCCTGGTCGCCGTCCTGGGCGCCCTCGCCGACGCCGTCGCCGGCCACCAGCCGATGGGCCCGGTCGCGCTGCGCGGGGACGTCCGGCTCGCGGAGCGCTGCGAGAGCCACGTCCGGCCGCCCGGCCCCGGCCACCCCGCCTTCGAGGTGATCTACCTGCTGGACGCCCCCGACACGGCCCTGCCCGCGCTGCGCGAGCGGCTCGCCGCGCTCGGCGACTCGCTGGTGGTCGGCGGCGGCGACGGCCTCTGGAACGTCCACGTGCACGTGGACGACGCGGGCGCCGCCGTCGAGGCCGGGGTCGACGCCGGGCGGCCGCACCAGATCCGGATCACCCACTTCGCCGAGGCCGCCGCCCGCTCCGGCACCGCCGACGACCGGGGCGAGCGGGAGGAGCGCACCAGGGCGGTGCTCTCGGTGGTCTCCGGCACCGGCCTGGCCGAACTCTGCGTGCAGGCCGGCGCCGTCGTCCTGCACGCCGACCCGGACCGCCCGCCGGCCAGCGCCGAACTGGCCGCCGCCGTCCGCCGGGCCGGCGCCCGCGAGGTCGTCCTGCTGCTCAACGACCCCGAACTGCGGGCCGCCGCCGGCGCCGCCGCCGACCAGCTGCGCGAGGAGGGCGTGCGGATCGCCGTCCTGCCGACCCGCTCGCCGGTCCAGGGCCTGGCCGCGCTCGCCGTGCACGAGGCCGGCCGGCGCTTCGACGAGGACGTCGTCGCCATGACCTCGGCGGCCGGTGCCACCCGGTACGCCGAACTCGCCGTCGCCGAGGGGGAGTCCTGGACGATGGCGGGCGTCTGCCAGGCCGGGGACGTGCTCGGGCTGATAGACGGGGACGTCGTGGTGATCGGCACCGGCCCGGCCGAGGTCGGGACGATGGTGCTGGACCGGATGCTCGGCGCCGGCGGCGAACTGGTCACCCTGATCCTGGGCGGGGGCGCGCCCGAGGGCCTCGCCGAGGAGCTGGTCGCGCACGCCCGGCACCGCAGGCCCGAGGTCGACGCGGTGGTCTTCCACGGCGGCCAGGAGTCCGCGCCGCTGCTCATCGGGGTGGAGTAGCCGGTCGCCGGGGCGCGGCGGCCCGGCTGGGCCGTGCCCGGATTGTCGGTCCGGTGGTGTAAACAAGGGCCTGATGGGCGCTCTCGATGAACCACTGACCAAGCTCGTCGGCGACCGGACCGCCAAGGTGCTCGCCGACAGCCTCAAGCTGCGCACGGTCGGGGACCTGCTGCACCACTATCCGCGCCGCTACGTTGAACGCGGCCAGCTCACCAGCCTGGACGAGCTGGAGATCGACGAGCACGTCACCGTGCTGGCCAGGATCGAGAAGGTCACCCTGATCCCGTTCCGCGGCCGCAAGGGGGACCGCCTGGAGGTGGTCGTCACCGACGGCCGCAGCCGGCTCTCGCTGGTCTTCTTCAACCAGGGGTGGCGGCAGAAGGACCTCAAGGCCGGCGCCCAGGGCCTGTTCGCCGGCAAGGTCGGCGTCTTCAACCGCACCCGCCAGCTGGTCTCGCCGGACTACCAACTCCTCGACGAGGAGGCCGGGTCGGACGCCGCGCAGCAGTTCGCCGGCCGGCTCATCCCGGTGTACGGCGCGAGCGCGCAGATGCCCAGCTGGAAGCTGTCGATCTGCATCGAGACGGCCCTCACCAAGCACCTCGGCGACGTCGGCGAGCCGCTGCCCGCCGAGCTGCGCGAGCGGCACGACCTGATCCCGCTGCCCGAGGCCCTGGAGCTGATCCACCGCCCGCGCAGCCAGGCCGACCGCGAGCGCGCCCAGGGCCGGCTCCGGTGGGACGAGGCGTTCGTCCTCCAGGTCGCGCTCGCCCAGCGCCGGGCGGCCGACTCCGCCCTGCCCGCCAAGCCGCGCAGGGCCCGCGAGGGCGGACTGCTGGACGCCTTCGACGCCCGGCTGCCGTTCACCCTCACCGAGGGCCAGGAGAAGGTCTCCGCCGAGATCGCCGCCGACCTGGCGAGCGAGCACCCGATGCACCGGCTGCTCCAGGGCGAGGTCGGCTCGGGGAAGACACTGGTCGCGCTGCGCGCCATGCTCGCCGTGGTCGACGCCGGCGGCCAGGCGGTGCTGCTGGCGCCCACCGAGGTGCTGGCCCAGCAGCACCACCGCTCGGTCGTCGAGATGATGGGGGACCTCGCCGAGGGCGGCATGCTCGGCGGCTCCGACCTCGGCACCCGGGTGGTGCTGCTGACCGGCTCGATGGGCGTCCCGGCCCGCCGCCAGGCGCTGCTGGACATGGCCTGCGGGGACGCGGGCATCGCGATCGGCACCCATGCGCTGATCGAGGACAAGGTGCAGTTCCAGGACCTCGGCCTGGTGGTGGTGGACGAGCAGCACCGCTTCGGCGTCGAGCAGCGGGACGCGCTGCGCGCCAAGGGGGAGCAGCCGCCGCACCTGCTGGTGATGACGGCCACCCCGATCCCGCGCACCGTCGCGATGACCGTCTTCGGGGACTTGGAGACGTCCGTGCTGGACCAGCTGCCGGCCGGCCGCTCGCCGATCTCCACCCACGTCGTCCCGGCCGTGGAGAAGCCCAACTTCCTGGCCCGGGCCTGGGAGCGGGTCCGCGAGGAGGTGGCCAAGGGCCACCAGGCGTACGTGGTCTGCCCCCGGATCGGGGACGAGGAGCCCGCCGACCCGAAGGCGGCGAAGAAGAAGCGCCAGGCCCCGGCCGCCGAGGACGACCTGGAGGACGTGGGCGCCGGGAGCGACGAGCGGCGGCCCCCGCTCTCCGTGGTGGAGACCGCGGAGATGCTGGCGAAGGGCCCGCTGGCCGGGCTGCGGGTGGAGATCCTGCACGGCCGGCTGGCGCCCGACGCCAAGGACGAGGTGATGCGCCGGTTCGCCGCCGGTGAGGTGGACGTCCTGGTGGCCACCACGGTGATCGAGGTCGGCGTGAACGTCCCGAACTCCACCGCGATGGTGATCATGGACGCGGACCGCTTCGGCGTCTCCCAGCTGCACCAGCTGCGCGGCCGGGTCGGGCGCGGCTGCGCGGCCGGCCTCTGCCTGCTGGTCAGCGACATGCCGGCGGCCAGCCCCGCCCGGGCCCGGCTGGACGCGGTGGCCGGCACGCTGGACGGCTTCGAGCTGTCCCGGATCGACCTCGAACAGCGCCGTGAGGGCGATGTGCTGGGCCAGGCGCAGTCCGGGGTGAAGTCCTCGCTGAAGGTGCTCTCGGTGCTGGAGGACGAGGAGGTCATCGTGACCGCCCGGGCCGAGGCCACTCGGCTGGTCGCGGAGGACCCGGCGCTGGCCGCCCACCCGGACCTGCGCACCGCACTGGAGAGCCTGCTCGACGCGGACCGCGCCGCCTACATGGAGAAGGGCTGAGGGCCGGGCCGGGCCCCCGGATTGTCAGACCCCCGCGAGAGAATGTAGTTGTTCAGGGCGCACCCTCAAGGTGCGTACCTGGCACGACACTTGGGGGTCCTGCCATGGCATTCCGTCATCTCAACGAGCTCCCGCTGGGCGACAAGGTCTTCCGGATCGAACTCGCCAGCGACGACGACCGCGAGGTCACCCTCACCCTGACCGGCTGGCGCGAGGGGGCGGCCGCCGCGCCGCTCGCCTCGGGCAAGCTCCGCCTGCCGGTCGAGGACGTCGCCTCGCTGCGGATCGCGCTCAACCGCGCGCTCCGGGCGCTGGCGATCGTCGCCGACGTCTCCGAGCCCATCCCCGACCGCGACGTGCTGCGCGAGCTGTACCCCGGCCACGGCGCCCCCTGGGTGCCGCAGCATGAGGAGGAGCTGGTCCGGCGGTTCCACGACGGCGAGACCGTCGCCCGGATCGCCGCCCGCTTCGGCCGTACCCCCGACTCCGTCCGCACCAAGCTGCGCGAGCTCGGGCACGACCCGCGCCGCCCCGAGTTCTGCCCGCCCGACGGCTGCCTCTCGTGGTCCCGCTACGCCTCGCCGGCGCTGCTCGGCGCGGCGGTCCCGGCGCAGGCCGCGGCGGCGGACGCGAGCTGACCGCGTGACGCGGTGCCCCGCCGGTCGGACCGGCGGGGCACCGTCCGTATAGCGTGGGCGGGCAGCGACGAAAGGACCTCCCACCACCATGACCCGCGTCATCGCCGGGGCGGCCGGCGGCCGCCGGCTCGCCGTACCGCCCGGCCGGGGCACCCGCCCGACCTCCGACAAGGCCCGTGAGGCGATGTTCTCCACCCTGGAGGCGCTCCGCGGCACCCTGCACGGGGCCCGGATGCTGGACCTCTTCGGCGGATCGGGTGCGGTCGGCCTGGAGGCGCTGTCGCGCGGCGCCGAGCACGTCCTGCTGGTCGAGGCGGACGGACAGGCGGCCCGGGTGATCCGGGAGAACGTGCGGACCGTCGGCCTGACCGGCGCGGTGGTGCAGGCCGCCCGTGCCGAGAAGGTGATCGCCGGCCCGACCCCGGAGACCCCGTACGACCTGGTCTTCCTCGATCCGCCGTACGTCGTCACCGACGACGAGGTGCGCGAGATGCTGATCACACTCCTCGCCGGGGGCTGGCTCGCGGACGAAGCACTCGTCACCGTGGAGCGCAGCACCCGAGGCGGCGCGTTCGGCTGGCCCGAAGGCTTCGAGGAGCTGCGTTCCCGCCGTTACGGCGAGGGCACGCTCTGGTACGGTCGCGCCGCCGCCGAGGCCCGCCAGATCCCGTAGCGGGCCGAGGAGGCCCGCAGCACCCGTCACCCCACGAGGGAGCATCCACGCCATGCGCCGCGCCGTCTGCCCCGGATCGTTCGACCCGATCACCAACGGTCATCTCGACATCATCGAGCGGGCCTCGAAGCTGTACGACGTGGTGCATGTCGCGGTCGCGATCAACCGGAACAAGCAGGGCATGTTCACCATCGAGGAGCGGATCGAGCTCATCGAGGAGACCACCGCCAAGTACGGCAACATCGTGGTCGAGTCGCACCTCGGCCTGCTGGTGGACTTCTGCCGGGAGCGCGGCATCCCGGCGATCGTCAAGGGCCTGCGCGCCGTCAGCGACTTCGACTACGAGCTGCAGATGGCCCAGATGAACCACGGGCTGACCGGCGTCGAGACGCTGTTCCTGCCGACCTCGCCGACGTACAGCTTCCTCTCCTCCACGCTGGTCAAGGAGGTCGCCTCGTACGGGGGCGACGTCTCGCACCTGCTGCCGGAGACGGTGCACCGCCGGCTGGTCGAGCGGATCGCGGAGCGCCGGGCGCAGCAGTAGCGGCCGCGGAACGGGTGCGTCCGTTTCTGCCGGTTCGTCACCACTTGTCCCGGGTGCGTCCGGGCGGGCCGGTCCGGGCGTTGTGACCTCGCCCCGCAGTGGCCGTACAGTCTGTACTCCCTGCCCTGCGGTGAGGTCCACCGCGCCGGGCCTGCCTCCGCCGGACCGTCGGCGGCACACGGAAAGACGGAGCCCCGTGGACGTGCAGAACAAGGTCGACGAGATCGTCGCGGCCGTCGAGAACGCCCGCTCGATGCCCATGTCGGCCTCCTGCGTGGTGAACCGGGCCGAGCTGGTCGGCCTGCTCCAGGACCTCAGGTCGGCGTTGCCCGCCGAGCTGGCCCACGCCCAGTCGGTGATGGCCGACCACGAGCAGGTGGTGGCGGACGCCGAGGCCGAGGCCGACCGGATCATCCAGGGCGCGCACGCCGAGCGCGGCTCGCTGATCTCGGACACCGAGGTGGTCCGCCGGGCCCAGGCCGAGGCGGACCGGATCCTCGCCGAGGCGCGCGCCGAGGCCGAGACCAAGCGCGCCGAGGCCGACGACTACGTCGACAGCAAGCTCGCCAACTTCGAGGTCGTGCTCACCAAGACGCTCGGCGCCGTCGGCCGCGGCCGGACCAAGCTGCGCGGCGACTCCAGCGTCTTCGAGACCGAGTACGACGGCGAGGGCGACGGCGAGGAGTTCCGGCCGCAGCCCAGGATCACCCCGAGCCCCGAGGTCGACGAGTACGTCGACGTGAAGCTCGCCACCCTGGAGAACGTGCTCAGCGCGACCTTGGAGGCCGTCGGCAAGGGCCGCGACAAGCTGCTCGGCAAGGCCCCGATCGACGAGCTGGGCGCCTACCTGGCCGCCGCCGACCAGGCCCAGCAGGCCAAGGACCGGGCCGAGGCGGTCGCCGCCGGCTTCGCCGCGGAGGCCAATGGCGACGACATCGCCTGGTACCGCGAGGACGTCCCGCAGCAGCAGACCTGGCCCGAGCAGACCCCGGCCGCGGCCGGCTGGCAGGCTCCCGGCACCGACCAGTACGCCGCGGCCGCGCAGCAGCCCGGCGGGCAGTACGCCGAGGTGTACGGCGGCGGCTACGACCCGGCCGGCCAGGCCGACCCGTACGGCGCGCAGTACGCCTACGGGCAGCAGCAGCCGGCCTACCCGGCCGGGCAGGAGCAGGGCGAATGGGGGCAGCCCGGGCCCGAGGGCCAGGGGGGCTACCCGCAGCCGCAGCAGGGCTACCCGGCGCAGCAGTACGACGCCTACGGCTACCCGCAGCAGCCGGCCAACCCGCCCGCCCTTCCGCAGCAGCAGCAGGCCGGCCTGGACGAGACCAGCTTCTTCGACACCAGCATGATCGACATGACCCGCCTGCGGGAGCTCGGCGGCCGCTGAGCCGTGCGCCGGCCCGGCGGCGGCCGGGTCCGGGGCGCCGGACCGGTCGGGCCGGAAGGACCGAAGTTGGGCCTGGCGGGAGACTCCGGTAGTCTGACCACTCCGGCCTCTCCGTGTCGGGCTGTCGGTCTGCCCGCGCATCCTCCGGTGAGCAGCGCCGCGCATCAGTTTTCTCAGGAAGTCAGGACACCTTGAACCGCCTCGACCACCGCGACCCCCTCGTGTTCGACACGCACGAGCTCGGCCGTCGCCCGGGCTCGCTGCGCAAGGTGTCCCGCACCCTGGAGGCCCCCGAGGGCCTCGGGATCATCGATGTGATCGGCGTCCCGGAGAAGAGCGAGATCCGGCTGGAGCTCCGCCTGGAGTCGGTGGTCGAGGGTGTGCTGGTCACCGGCACGGCCGAGGCCCACGTCGAGGGCGAGTGCGTGCGGTGCCTGGAGCCCGTCGAGGACGACCTCGACGTCGACTTCCAGGAGCTGTACTACTACCCGGAGTCCGACGAGCGTCACCGCGCCCGGACCGCCGGGGCCGAGGACCTCGACGAGGACCCGGAAGAAGAGACTTACCGTCTGGAGGGCGACTTCTTCGACCTCCAGCCGGTGCTGCGTGACGCGGTGGTGCTCGCACTGCCGCTGCAGCCGGTGTGCCAGGAAGACTGCCTGGGCCTGTGCTCCGAGTGCGGAGCGCGCCTGAGCGACGACCCGGCGCACCACCACGACGCCGTCGACCCCAGGTGGGCGGCTCTGCAGGGACTCTCCGCCGCCCCCGGCGACGAGGGTGACGGGATCAAGAACAGCGACACCCGTGAGGGTGCCGCCGAGAACCAGGAGAAGTAGCCGTGGCTGTTCCGAAGCGGAAGATGTCGCGCAGCAACACGCGCCACCGCCGTTCCAACTGGAAGGCCGTCGTTCCGGCCCTCGTGGCGTGCGACCGCTGCCACGAGCCGAAGCTCGGCCACATCGCGTGCCCGAGCTGCGGCACGTACAACCGTCGCCAGGTCCTCTCGGTCTGATCGGCGGGGTGTACGGATCGATGTCGGACGGTAACTCCTCCCGCAAGTCGGCTTCCAACGGAGGCAGGGCCGGCGGGCCGGCTTCGACCGAATACGACGTTCTGGAAGGGCGCCTCGGGTACACACTCGAGCGCGCCCTTCTGGTACGTGCACTGACCCACCGCTCGTACGCGTACGAGAACGGCGGGCTGCCCACCAACGAGCGCCTGGAGTTCCTCGGCGACTCGGTGCTGGGCCTGGTGGTGACCGACACCCTCTACCGCGTCCACCCGGACGTCCCGGAGGGCACGCTCGCCAAGCTGCGCGCCGCGGTGGTCAACTCGCGCGCGCTCGCCGATGTCGGGCGCGGCCTGGAGCTCGGCACCTTCATCCGGCTCGGCAAGGGCGAGGAGGGTACCGGCGGCCGCGACAAGTCGTCGATCCTCGCCGACACCGTCGAGGCCGTGATCGGCGCCGTCTACCTGGACCAGGGCCTGGACGCGGCCACCGAGTTCGTCCACCGGCTGTTCGACCCGCTGATCGAGGAGTCCTCGCAGCTGGGCGCCGGCCTGGACTGGAAGACCAGCCTCCAGGAGCTGACCGCCTCGGTGGGCATCGGCGTGCCGGAGTACGTGGTCGAGGAGTCCGGCCCGGACCACGAGAAGACCTTCACCGCCGCGGCCCGGGTGGCCGGCGAGGGCTTCGGCAGCGGCGTCGGCCGCTCCAAGAAGGAAGCCGAGCAGAAGGCCGCGGAGAGCGCCTGGCGGGCGATCAAGGACAAGTACGCCGACCGGCTGCCCGGCGGCGCCTGAGCGGCAAGCCCCGCCGTGGGCACCGCGGCAGGGCGTCCCGTGCACGCAGTAACCTTCCTCCTGCAGATCCCCGTCGCAGGAGGCAGGTTCACGTGCCCGAACTCCCCGAGGTAGAGGTCGTCCGCCGGGGCCTGGCCAACTGGGTCGCCGGGCGGACGGTCGCCGGTGTCGACGTACTGCACCCGCGGGCGGTCCGCCGCCAGCCCGCCGGTGCGGCCGACTTCGCCGCGCGGCTGACCGGCACCACGCTCGGTACCGCGCAGCGCCGCGGCAAGTACCTCTGGGTGCCGTTGTCGGGCTCCGGGGCGGGGCCGCAGGCCGACGGGGGGTCCTCCCGACCGGGGGCCGGGGGATTCTCGATGATCGGCCACCTCGGGATGAGCGGCCAACTCCTCGTCCAGGACCCGGCGGTGCCCGACGAGACCCACCTGCGGGTCCGGCTCCGGTTCACCGACGGCGGGCGCGAGCTGCGCTTCGTCGACCAGCGGACCTTCGGCGGGCTGGCCGTCGAGGAGGCCGAGGACGGCGACCCCGAGGGCACCCCGGTCTCCATCGCGCACATCGCCCGCGACCCGCTCGACCCGCGCTTCGACGACGCCGCCTTCGTGGCCGCGCTGCGCGCCAGGCGCACCACGGTCAAGCGGGCGCTGCTCGACCAGACCCTGATCAGCGGGGTCGGCAACATCTACGCGGACGAGGCGCTCTGGCGCTCCAGGCTGCACTACGACCGCCCGACCGCCTCGCTCACCCGCCCGCAGGCCGCCGTCCTGCTGGCCGGCGCCCGGGACGTGATGACCGCGGCCCTCGCCGTCGGCGGCACCAGCTTCGACAGCCTCTACGTCAACGTGAACGGCGAGAGCGGCTACTTCTCCCGCGACCTCGACGCCTACGGCCGTGAGGACGAGCCCTGCCGCCGCTGCGGCACCGCGATCCGCCGGGCCGCCTGGATGAACCGCTCCAGCTACTTCTGCCCCCGCTGCCAGCGCGTCCCGCGCGCCCGCACCGGGGGCTGAGCGGGGCCTACCGCTTCGTGAGCTCGGGCTGCGGGTGGTCCGACTCGGCCGGGCCGTGGGTGTCCTGGCCGAAGTAGGCGACGCCGACCGCCGAGACGACGGCGAGCACGAAGCCGAGCACGCCGAGCCAGGCGAGGCCCTCCTTCGAGGAGTCGCCCAGCCAGATGACGCCGACCGCACCGGGCAGCACCGTCTCACCGACCACCAGGGCGGCGGTCGCGCCGTTCACCGAGCCGATCTGCAGCGCGACGGTGTGCACGTACATGCCGCCGAGGCCGCCGACCAGGATCGCGTACAGGGCCGGGTCGGAGAGCAGCTTGCCGAGCTCGAACGGGTCGACGCCGTTGAGGATGCGCACGCCGACGCCGAGTGCGCCGAAGCCGAGGCCGGAGAGCAGGCCGGCGACGATCGCGCCATTGGCGCCCATCCGCCGCACCAGCAGGCTGCCGCCGACCAGCAGGACCGTGGTGATCAGCAGCAGCCACCAGTGGAAGGACATCGCCGCGTGGTGGCCGCCCTCCGGGCCCGCCGAGACGGCCAGCAGCACGAGTGCCGAGCAGAGCACGCCGATCGACGCCCACTCCAGCTGCTTCAGCCGCAGGCCGAGCAGCTTGATGCTCAGCAGCGCGGTGATCACCAGGTTGGCGCTGATGATGGTCTGCGAGAGGAACAGCGGCAGCAGCCGCGCGGCCAGCGCGCCGAGCCCGAACCCGATGAAGTCGAGCACCGTGCCGAGGATGAACTCCCAGGTGACGGCGGCCTTCGCGGTGGAGGCGAGGCTTGGCCCGCCGTGCGCGGTGGTGCCGGCCGAGGCGCCCCCGGCGGCGGCCTCCTCCCGGGCGGAGCGCCGTGATCCGACGGCCTGCAGGACCGAACCGGTGCCGTAGCAGGCAGAGGCCGCCACGGCGGTGACGAGGCCGATGAACACCCGGTGCTCCGATCGAGAGAAGTGGTCAAGAGAAGGTCAAGGGGAGGAGGTGCGGCCACCACTATGCCCGGTCGCGCGGTAGCGTCGGACCGCCCGGCGGCCGCCCCGCGATCACCCGGGCCCGCCGGAACGTACGTCCGGGCCGGTGGCGCGGTTCCCGGCGGTGGCGCGATTCGGGGGCGGTCGAGGGAAACATCATCCCCGAGGAGGGGAACGGCCCCGGCGGACGGTGGGGGTGCGCCCGTCCGCCCGTACGCGAAGGGTATGCCCTTCCGGGACGCCGGTAGCGGTAGCGTCGGTGGCATGAGAACCCTTGCTCGACGACGTTCCCGGGGCGCCGGGCCCCTGGCCCTGGTGGCGGCGCTGCTCGGGCTGCTGCTCCTGCTGGCGCCGGCGGCCTCCGCGGCCGGCGGCCTGGACGACGCCGCCGCGACGCTCAAGCAGGGCCGGGTCTACGTCGACCCGGCGATGACGGGCAGGTTCAGCCAGAGCCAGGCCGACGCGCTGACCGAGAAGATCCGCAAGGCGGACAAGCCGATCTTCGTCGCGGTGGTCCCGGCCGCCGACCCGTACGGCGCCCAGACCGTCTTCAACGACCTGCGCACCAAGGTGGGCATCAACGGTGCCTACGGCGTCTGGCGCGGTGACCAGTTCCAGGCCCGCTCCAACCGCGAGGCGCTGCCCACCGCGAGCGCCGAACGCATCGCGGGCGCGGCCTTCCGCTCCCACCCGGGCGACATCGACGCCACCCTGAACGACTTCGTCGACACCGCGGCCCCGCAGGTCAAGGGCCACGGCGTGAACAGCACCAGGGGCGGCGTCTCCACCGCCGCGATCGTCGTCCCGCTGGCCCTGCTGGCGCTGGCCGGCACCGGCGTCTTCCTGCTCTTCCGCCGGGCGAAGAAGCGCAAGGAGCAGCAGCGGCAGGCCGAGCTGGCGCAGCTGCGCCAGGTGGTGGACGAGGACATCACCGCTTTCGGCGAGGAGCTGGACCGGCTCGACTTCAGCCCGGGTGCCGCGGACGCCGACGACGTCCAGCGCGCCGACTACACGCACGCGCTCGACTCCTACGAGCGGGCCAAGCAGAGCATGGACGCGGCCAAGGGGCCGGAGGACGTCAAGCCGGTCACCGAGGCGCTGGAGGACGGCCGGTTCGCGCTGGCCACCCTGGCCGCCCGGCGGGAGAAGCGTCCGCTGCCCGAGCGCCGTCCGCCGTGCTTCTTCGACCCGCGCCACGGCCCGTCCGTGCAGGACGCCGACTGGGCCCCCGCCGGCGGCGCCGCGCGCACCGTCCCGGTCTGCCGGGCGGACGCGGACCGGCTGGCGGCCGGCCAGGACCCGGACATCCGGACCGTCCCCACCGAGCACGGTCCCCAGCCCTACTGGAACGCCGGCCCGGCGTACGGCCCCTGGGCGGGCGGCTACTTCGGCGGCTTCGGCGGCGGCGGCCTGCTGCCCGGCCTGCTGGTCGGCACCATGCTCGGCTCGATGATGAGCACGCCCGCCTACGGCGCCCCGGTCGACGCCGGCTCCGGCTACGAGGGCGGCGACTACACCGGTGCCGACTACAACTCCTCCGACTTCGGCGGCGGCTTCGACAGCGGCGGCGACTTCGGTGGCGGCGGTGACTTTGGCGGCGGGGGCGACTTCGGCGGAGGCTTCTGACCCCGCCGGACGCGACCACCTGCACTGCGGCCCCGCCACCCACCCGGCGGGGCCGCAGCGCTGTCCGGAGGAGCCCGCGCCGTCCGGACCGCGGTGGTGCCGTACGGAACAGCGGTGCCGTCCGGAAGGGTCCGTGCCGTCCGTGAGGGATGCGGAGGCAGCCGGGTTTGAGAACGCAACCCTGTGTGGCAGGCTGGTTCTGTGACCTCCCCCACGCCTTCGGCGCCGCCCGTCCTGCCCGGCCGGCCCTGCTCGATCGCCGCCGCGCTGCACGTGGTCGGCGAGAAGTGGGCGCTGCTCGCCGTCCGCGAGCTGTTCTACGGCAACCACCGCTTCGACCGGATCGCCCGCAACACCGGCGCGCCGCGCGACCGGCTCACCGCCCGGCTGCGGGCCCTGGAGGAGGCGGGCGTGGTCGAACGCCGCGCCTACAGCGAGCGGCCGCCGCGGTACGAGTACCACCTCACCGAGGCAGGCCGTGACCTCGCGCCGCTCGCCCAGGCACTGCTGGGCTGGGGCGACCGCTGGCTGTACCCCGAGCCGCCGGTGAGCTTCTCCCACACGCCGGACGGGCACGAGCCGCACCCGTACGACCCGGCCTGGGTCTGCCGGACCTGCGGCGGGGAGGGGCGGGGCGAGGACCTCCACGTGGAGATCCACAGCCCGGGCTGGACGGTGGAGGGCCCCACGGTGCCGTGACGCAGGGTGCCGCCGGGCCGGATAGGGTCGGGGCATGCACGGTCGTGACGCGCACAGCGATGAACCGGTCCGGGCGACCGCCTGGGTGCGGGGCAAGGTCCAGCAGGTCGGCTTCCGCTGGTGGACCAGGGCGCGTGCGCTGGAGATCGGCCTGACCGGGTACGCGAGCAACCTCGGCGACGGCCGGGTCCAGGTGGTGGCCGAGGGCCTCGCCGTCGACTGCGAGGAGCTGCTGGCCCTGCTGCGCGGCCCGGACACGCCCGGCGCCGTCTCCGGGGTGACCGAGATCTGGACGGCCGTCGGCACCGGCTACGAGGGCTTCGAGATCCGCTGAACCGGGTACCCGGGCGGGTGAAAGGCCCGTCGCCGCGGGCCGCACCCGAAATGATCGGCAACTGCCGGTGTCATGCGGTTGCCATCGGGGCAGACTCGTGGTTGACTCCGCATCGAACGATGATCCACGAGCACCTGGTGGAGACCGGCCCGAGACCGCCTGGCGTGACCACACCGCCATGCAGGTGACAGGGGCGCGGTAGCGTGGGGTGATCGTGTTGACCCTTTCCGTCTTTGGTGAGACGCTTGAAGCCCGCGCACACGACCGCGTTTATCCGGTAGGCGTATACCCCGTGGGCCCAGCTCACGGTGGTTGTGCCATGGTGCCCAGCCAGCACCGCCGGTGCGCGCCGCGCGTGCGTCCCCCTTCCCCCTAGACCTGTACCGTTCCGGTTCGGTCACTCAGCGTGGAGGACCATTCATCATGGCAAAGGCGCTTCTCGGGTACGTCGGCGGCCCCGACCCGCGAATGCTCTCCGAGATGCGACGGCTTCAGCAGCGCGTCCAGGACCTGGAGTCCGAGCTCCTTCGGATGCAGGCTGAGAACGACGCTCTCACCGCTGTCGCTGACGAGCACTCGCTGCTCAGCAGCATCGATCTGGACCAGCGGGAGCCGGCTCTCACCTGAGTCCCGCCCGGTCCTCGTAGATCGACGCCGCTGTGCACTGAGCCGCCCCGAAAGGGACGCAGCTTGCAAGGGACGCCCTGTGTGGCGTCCCTTCGTCGTGTCCCGGCCCGTGTCCGGGGAGCGTCCGGGCAGGTGGGGCGGGTGGGGCCGGATACAGTCGCAAACCGGGGCCCTGGCGAGCGACGAGGAGACCGGCGCGTGCACCTGAAGAGTCTGACGCTGCGCGGGTTCAAGTCCTTCGCCTCCGCCACCACCCTGCGGTTCGAGCCCGGGATCACCTGCGTGGTCGGCCCCAACGGCTCCGGCAAGTCCAACGTCGTCGACGCGCTCTCCTGGGTGATGGGGGAGCAGGGCGCCAAGTCGCTGCGCGGCGGCAAGATGGAGGACGTCATCTTCGCCGGGACCAGCGGGCGCGCCCCGCTCGGCCGCGCCGAGGTCAGCCTCACCATCGACAACTCCGACGGCGCGCTGCCGATCGAGTACGCCGAGGTGACCATCACCCGGACGATGTTCCGCAACGGCGGCAGCGAGTACGCGCTCAACGGCGACACCTGCCGGCTGCTCGACATCCAGGAGCTGCTCTCCGACTCCGGCATCGGCCGCGAGATGCACGTCATCGTCGGCCAGGGCCAGCTCGACTCCGTCCTGCACGCCGACCCGATGGGCCGCCGCGCCTTCATCGAGGAGGCCGCCGGCGTCCTCAAGCACCGCAAGCGCAAGGAGAAGGCGCTGCGGAAGCTGGACGCGATGCAGGTCAACCTCAACCGCGTCCAGGACCTGGTGGCCGAACTCCGCCGCCAGCTCGGCCCGCTCGGCCGGCAGGCGAAGATCGCCCGCCGCGCCGCGGGCATCCAGGCCGACCTGCGCGACGCCCGTCTCCGGCTGCTCGCCGACGACCTGCTCACCCTGCGCCGGGCCGTCGAGGCCGAGGTCGCCGACGAGCTGGCGCTCAAGCTGCGCCGCTCCACCGTCGAACAGGAACTGGCCCGCGCCGTGCAGCGCGAGGCGGTGCTGGAGGCGCAGGTCCAGCAGCTCGGCCCGAGCCTGGAGGCGGCCCGGCAGACCTGGTACCGGCTCTCCGCGCTGGCCGAACGCACCCGCGGCACCGTCGGCCTGGCCGAGGCGCGGGCCCGGCACGCGGCCGCGGGCGGTCAGGTCGAGGAGCGGCCCGGCCGGGACCCGGAGGAGCTGGAACGGGAGGCCGGGCGGGTCCGGGAGGAGGAGGCCGCGCTGGCCGAGGCGCTGGAGGAGGCGCAGTACGCGCTGGCCGAGGCGGTCGAGACCAGGAGCGGGCTGGAACGCTCGCTCGACGCGGAGGAGCGGCGGCTGAAGGACGCCGCCCGGGCCATCGCCGATCGCCGGGAGGGCCTGGCCCGGCTCCAGGGGCAGGCCGCGGCCGCCCGCTCCAAGGCCGCCGCCGCGGAGGCCGAGATCGGCCGGCTCGCCGAGGCCCGGGACGAGGCGTTGCTGCGCGCCGGGGCCGCCCGGCAGGAGTACGAGGAACTGCGCGCACAGGTCGACGGCACGGCGGGGGACGACGAGCGCGCCGAGGCGGCGTACGAGGCCGCCCGTGAACGGCTCGCCGCCGCCGAGCGCGACCTGGCCGCCGCCCGCGAGACCGCCGGTGCCGCCGAGCGCGAACGGGCCGGACTGACCGCGCGGCACGAGGCGTTGGCGCTCGGCCTGCGCCGCAAGGACGGCAGCGGCACGCTGCTGGCGTCCGACGACCGCCCGGCCGGGCTGCTCGGCCCGGCGGCCGAGCTGCTGACCGTCGCCCCCGGCCACGAGACCGCCCTCGCAGCGGCGTTCGGGGTGGCGGCGGACGCGGTGGCGGTCGACTCGCCCGGCACCGCCGCCGAGGCGCTGCGGCTGCTGCGCAGGGAGGACGCGGGGCGGGCCGCGCTGCTGATCGCCGGCGCCCCCGAACCCGGCCCCGCCCCGGGGGAGTTGCCGGCCGGTGCCCGTTGGGCCTTTGAACTGGTGGACGGGCCTGCCGAGTTGCTGCCGGCGGTGCGGGCCCTGCTGGCCGGCGTCGCGGTGGTGGGCACGCTCGACGAGGCACTCCGGGTGGTCGCCGCCCACCCCGGCCTGGCCGCGGTCACCGCCGACGGCGACCGGCTCGGCGCCGGCTTCGCCCACGGCGGCTCGGGCGGCGCGCCCAGCCTGCTGGAGACCCAGGCCGCGGTGGACGAGACCGCCCGGGCGATCGGGCGGCTGGACGTCCGCTGCACCGAGGCGGCCGCGCGGCTGGCCGAACTCACCGGGCTGCGCGGGGAGTCGGCCGCCGAGCTGGAGCAACTGGCCGACCGGCGGCGGCAGGCCGAGAAGGAGCGGGCCGAAGTGGCGGGTGCCCTCGGCCGGCTCGGCGGGCAGTCCCGGGCCGCCGCCGGAGAGGCCGAGCGGCTGGCCGCCGCCGCCGGGCGCGCGGAGCAGGGGCTCGCCCAACTGCTCGCCACCGCGGAGGAGCTGGCGGAACGGCTGGCCACGGCCGAGGAGTCGGCGGACGCGGGTGAGGACGAGCCGGACGCCGCCGAGCAGCAGCGGTTGGCGGGGGCCGCCACCGCCGCCCGGCAGGCCGAACTGGAGGCGCGGCTGGCCGTACGCACCCACGAGGAGCGGGTGCGGGCCCTCAACGGCCGCGCCGACCAGCTGGACCGGGCCGCCCGCGCCGAGCGCGAGGCGCGCGCCCGGGCCGCCGAGCACCGTCGGCGTGCCGAGCACGACGCCGGGGTGGCGAACGCCGTCGCCGCGGGCGCCCGGCTGCTGCTCGCCTGCCTGGAGGTGTCGCTGGCCCGCGCGGACGCCGGGCGGGCCGCCGTCGAGCAGGCGCGCGCCGAGCGCGAGGCGGAGCTCAGGGAGCACCGCGAGCACGGCCGCGAACTCAAGGCCGAGCTGGACAAGCTGGTCGACGCCGGGCACCGGGACGAGGTCCTGCGGGCGGAGAAGCGGCTGCGGATCGAGCAGCTGGAGGCGCGGGCGCTGGAGGAGTTCGGCATCGAGGGCGGCGAGCTGCTCGGCGAGTACGGGCCGGACCGGCTCGTCCCGCCCTCGCCGCCCGAGGACGGGCGGGAGCCCGGCGAGCCGCGCCCGTACGACCGGGCCGAGCAGGAGAAGCGGCTGAGGGCGGCCGAGAAGGCCTACCAGCAGCTCGGCAAGGTGAACCCGCTGGCGCTGGAGGAGTTCGCGGCGCTGGAGGAGCGGCACCGCTTCCTCGGCGAGCAGCTGGACGACCTCAAGCGGAGCCGGCGGGACCTCCTCGACATCGTCAAGGACGTCGACGAGCGGGTCGAGCAGCTCTTCACCTCGGCGTACCACGACACCGCCGCCCAGTTCGAGGGCGTCTTCGCGCGGCTCTTCCCCGGCGGGGAGGGACGGCTGGTGCTGACCGACCCGGACAACATGCTGGCCACCGGCGTCGAGGTGGAGGCCCGTCCGCCGGGCAAGAGGGTCAAGCGGCTCTCGCTGCTCTCCGGCGGCGAGCGCTCGCTGACCGCGGTGGCACTGCTGGTGTCGATCTTCAAGGCCCGCCCCAGCCCGTTCTACGTCATGGACGAGGTGGAGGCGGCGCTGGACGAGACCAACCTGCGCCGGCTGATCGGGATCATGGAGGAGCTGCGGGAGAGCTCCCAGCTGATCGTGATCACCCACCAGAAGCTGACCATGGAATCGGCCGACGCCCTCTACGGCGTGACCATGAAGGGCGACGGCATCTCCCAGGTGATCAGCCAGCGCCTGCGCGCGGCGGAACCTCCCGGCCGCCGGACCGGGGGAGGGCACCGCGGGCGCGGCACGCGCGCGACGCGGCCCCGGCAGTACGAGGAGTCGACCGCCTCCGGCCCGGCGGACTGATCCACCGGCCAACGTCGGGGCGGATGCCCGCGGGCGACCCGATCACCGATACTGGACGGGTTGTGACTCCTCCCCCTCGCGTGCGAGGGGGCTTCTGACCCAGCCGCTTGACGACCTCATGACGGCCAAGCCCTGACCGGTGCCGGACGGCACGGCGTCAGCGTAAGGGAGGCGGCGGCGCTCCGTGCGTCGGTGACCGAAGGATCACTCTGTCGTGGGATCCCGATAAGGAGATTTATGTGGAATACGTGATCCTCGCCGTAGTCATCGCCGTGATCGCCATCGGTGCGATCGCCGGCCTCGTCGTTTCCGGCAGACGACGCCAGCAGCTGCCCCCGAAGTCGCAGGCGCCGGTCATCACGGCGCCTCCGACCCCGCAGGAGCCCCAGGTCGGCGAGGAGGCCGCGCCGCCGACCGAGGAGCCCCGGCGCACCGTCGAGGAGGTGGAGCTCCCCGAGGCCGAGGCCGAGGCCGTCCCCGAGGCAGTCCCCGAGACGGCCGCGGAGGTCGAGGAGGCCCCGGCCCTCGAAGTCCCCGAGCCCACCGCCGGCCGGCTGGTCCGGCTGCGGTCCCGGCTCTCCCGTTCGCAGAACTCGCTCGGCAAGGGCCTGCTCTCGCTGCTCTCCCGCGAGCACCTGGACGAGGACACCTGGGAGGAGGTCGAGGAGACCCTGCTGACCGCCGACGTCGGCGTGACCCCCACCCAGGAGCTCGTCGAGCGGCTGCGCACCCGGGTGAAGGTGCTCGGCACCCGCACCCCGGACGAGCTGCGCGGGCTGCTCCGCGAGGAGCTGGTCGAGCTGATCGGCAAGGACGCCGACCGCACCGTGCACTCCACCAAGCACCAGGCGGGCCCGGCCGTCGTCCTGGTGGTCGGTGTCAACGGCGTCGGCAAGACCACCACCACCGGCAAGCTGGCCCGCGTCCTGGTCGCCGACGGCCGCAAGGTGGTGCTCGGCGCCGCCGACACCTTCCGTGCCGCCGCCGCCGACCAGCTGCAGACCTGGGGCGAGCGGGTCGGCGCGCGCACGGTGCGCGGCCCGGAGGGCGGCGACCCGGCCTCGATCGCGTTCGACGCGGTCAAGGAGGGCATCGCCGAGGGCGCCGACACCGTCCTGGTCGACACCGCTGGCCGGCTGCACACCAAGACCGGCCTGATGGACGAGCTGGGCAAGGTCAAGCGGGTCGTCGAGAAGCACGGCCCGGTGGACGAGGTGCTGTTGGTGCTGGACGCCACCACCGGCCAGAACGGCCTGGTCCAGGCCCGGGTCTTCGCCGAGGTGGTCGACATCACCGGCATCGTGCTGACCAAGCTGGACGGCACCGCCAAGGGCGGCATCGTGGTCGCGGTCCAGCGGGAGCTGGGCGTGCCGGTCAAGCTGATCGGTCTCGGCGAGGGCGCGGACGACCTGGCGCCGTTCGAGCCGGGTGCCTTCGTGGACGCGCTGATCGGGGACTGATCCCGGGCACCGCTCCACCGGTGAAGGGTCCGCCTCGCGAGGGGCGGGCCCTTCGGCGTTCTCCGCCGGTGCCTGCGTTTGCCCGCCGGTGCCTGCGTTCTCCGCCGGTGCCTGCATTTCTCCGCCGGCGTCGAGGTGGCGCGCGGGAGGGGCCGGCGGTGCGTCCGGGCGGTAGGTGCGGCCGGAGCCCACGGGGGTGGCGAGGCGCGCTGCCCGCGAAGGGCGGGTTGCGGGCGCTGCCTACGAGGCGAGCCAGGCGGGCTCGGCGGAGCGCTCGCGGCCGCGGTGGCAGGCGTAGGCGAGGGTGCCGAGCAGCAGCCGGGCCTCGGGCGGGCAGCCGGCGTTGTCGCGGGTCGGCCGGCGCAGCCAGCGGACCGGGCCGAGGCTCCCGAGGACGGTGGGCGGGGCGGCGACGTAGCTGCCCTCGCCGTGGCAGGTGAGGTCGAGCGCGGCGTCGTCCCAGCCCATCCGGTAGAGGAGGTCGGGCAGCCGGCGGGCGGTGCCGGCGGCGACCAGGAACTGCAGCCGGCCGGTGGGGGCGGCCAGCACCGGGCCGACCTGGGTGCCCATCCGCTCCAGCCGGACCAGTGCCTGGAGCCCGGCCTGCTCGGGGACGTCCAGGACGTCGAAGGCGCGGCCGGTCGGGAACAGTACGGAGACGCCGGCGCCGGAGCGGGCGGCCGGCTCGCCGCCGGGGGCGGGGTGCAGGCCGGGTGCGGCGCAGCGGGGGGTGCCGCAGTGGCAGCGGGCCGGGGTGGTGGCCGGGCGGGCCGGGTTGCCGACGGCGACCGCCCAGCCCCAGCGGCCGGTGTACTCCGCGGCCGCCTGGGACGCGGTGGCCCGGGTGCGGCGGCGCGCGCTCAGCGGGGCCAACCGCAGGTGCCCCAGTCGAAGTTCGCCGAACAGGTTGTCCATGCCTCCCCCAACAGGTTCTCGTTGCCGATGGTTACGGGATGGTGACTTTGTGTTGATTGTCCGTTGCGTGGTGCGTTGTGCGGTGGCGGCGCGCAGCGCGTGGCGTGCGCCAGTTGCGGGGCCGCGCCTCGGGCGCCGCCTTGTGGGGGGCGGGGCCCGTGCCGGATCGTCGGGTGCGCGGGAGGGTGGTCGGCCGGCTCGGCGGCAAACTCGCCGGTGGCCGCCGTGTGTTGCCGGTCTGAGCAGGGGGGCCGGTGGGGACTTGGCAGCCCGCATATGCCGGGCCGTCGGGACTATCCAGTGAAGCGTGTGCGGACTTGCTTCGGTTCACTCATGGGGGTGGCGAAAGGTGGCGTTTCGCCAGGGCCGCTCCCACGGGTACCACGCGGGGCATTACGTTCAGCATACGGACGCCGTCGTTGAGTCCGCTCCAGGCCCTCGGGGGACGGGAGTTGGGGAAACTGACGGCCCGTCCGCAAGGATGGCACACCAGTACGACAGCGGTTTCAAGAAGCGGTTCAAACAGCGGTACGGAACAACGCGGAACAACGGTGGCGGGGCGACGGCCCCGGAACGCCGCGGCGAACGGTCCGGCACCCGGCTTCGGCCGGCGGCACCGGCCCGCGCTCCCGGCGGCACCTCAGGTACGGCACGTCTGGCAAGAGCCCGCAACCGTCGGGCGGTCACGATCGGGGGCCCCGCAGCAGGGGCCGGGCGGGATGGGGACGTTCCCATGGCAGAGAAGCAACCCAATGAGAAGCTGACCACGTGGTTCACCCGCAGCGGTTGGTCCAAGGGCGAACTGGCGCGCCAGGTCAACCGCCGGGCCCGCCAGATCGGCGCCCACCACGTCTCCACCGACACCTCGCGGGTGCGCCGCTGGCTCGACGGCGAGCAGCCCCGCGAGCCGATCCCCAAGATCATGTCGGAGCTGTTCTCCGAGCGCTTCGGCTCCGTGGTCTCCATCGAGGACCTCGGGCTCCGGGCCGCCATCCCGGTCTCCACCGTGGGCGGCGGCGTCGACCTGCCGTGGAGCGCGCCGCAGACCGTCCAGCTGATCAGCGACTACTCGCGCAGCGACCTGATGCTCAACCGGCGCGGCTTCCTCGGCACCTCGCTCGCCCTGACGGCCGGCGCCGCGCTGATCGAGCCGATGCAGCGCTGGCTGGCCCCCGGTCCGACCGGCATTCCCACCCCCATCCTCACCGCGGCCAACGGCGGCGAGCCGTTCACCGGCCGGCTCTCCGAGCCCGAGCTGGAACTGCTGGAGCAGACGACCGTCATGTTCCGCCAGTGGGACGCCCAGAACGGCGGCGGGCTGCGCCGCAAGGCCGTCGTCGGCCAGCTGCACGAGGTCACCGACCTGCTCCAGGAGACGTACCCCGAGCAGACCACCCGGCGGCTGTTCCGGCTCACCGCCGAGCTGGCCCACCTGGCCGGCTGGATGTCGTACGACGTCGGCATGCACCCGAGCGCGCAGAAGTACTACGTGCTGGCGCTGCACGCGGCCAAGGAGGCCGGCGACCGTCCGTTCGGCGCGCTGATCCTCACCGACATGAGCCGCCAGATGATCCACCTCAACCGCGGCGAGGACGCCCTGGAGCTGATCCACCTCGCCCAGTACGGCAGCCGCGACACCGCCACCCCGCGCCAGCAGTCCCTGCTGTACGCGATGGAGGCCCGCGCGTACGCCACCATCGGCGAGGTGAACCGCTGCGCCCGGGCGGTCCGGCTGGCCGAGGACACCTTCACCGACATCCGCGAGGGCGACGGCGACCCGGACTGGCTGAAGTTCTTCTCACCGGCCGAGCTGAACGCGGAGAACGCGCACTCCTTCCGCGACCTCGCCTACCACTCCGACAACGCCGAGCTGTACGCCTCGATGTCCGCCCCGGTGATGGAGCGCGCGGTCGACCTCTTCCGCCAGGACGGCGACCACGTCCGCTCGTACGCCTTCAACCTGATCGGCATGGCCAGCGTCCACCTGCTGCAGAAGGAGCCGGAGCAGGCCGTGGAGTACGCCGAGCAGGCGGTGGAGATCGCCGGCAAGGTGCGTTCGGAGCGGCTCAACTCGCGGGTGCGCAAGACCACGGAGGCCGCCTCCGTCCGGTTCAGGGGCGTGGACGCGGTGAGCCGGCTCCAGGAGCGGGTGGTCCAGGACATCCCGGAGTACGTCTCGGTGGTCTGACCCGTCCGCGCGGTCTGACCCGTCCGCGGGGTCCGGCCCGTCCGCGAGGTCGGGCCCGCGCCCGCTGCCCGGGTGCCCCGCCGCCCGGGTACCGCTGCCCGTGATCCCGTGATCCCGCCCCACCGTGAACCCCGCCGACCGTGACGGCCGCCGCCGCCACGGTCGGTGGCCGTTTCCGCACTCCCCGTGCCGTGCGGCGGCACGGTAGCCCATCCGGCGGCGCGGCACGGCCGTGGTTCACGCAGGCGTAACCCCACCGTCGCCGTCGTCACGGTCGCGAAACAACGGGCCGCATCGGCCGAAACCAGCCTTCGGCACTCTCCTTCTCATCGCCGACACCCCGGGTGGCACGGGACAGGTAACCCGGGTGTGGAGCGGCTTCCATTCATGAGGAGACGCCGATGCCGGACGGCTTCAGCGCGGGCGATACCGCCTTCGTGCTCATTTGTGCGGCCCTGGTCATGGTGATGACCCCGGGCCTGGCCTTCTTCTACGGAGGCATGGTCAGGGCCAAGAGCACGCTCAACATGCTGGCGATGAGCTTCCTCTCGCTCGGCATCGTCAGCGTGCTCTGGGTCCTCTACGGGTACTCGCTCAGCTTCGGGCCCGACGCGGGCGCCGGCCTGATCGGCAACCTGGACTTCCTCGGGATGCGCGGCATCGGGCTGAACGACCTGACCGGGACGATCCCGGTCACCGCGTTCTCCGCCTTCCAGCTGATGTTCGCGATCATCACCCCGGCGCTGATCAGCGGTGCGGTCGCGGACCGCGCCAAGTTCACGGCCTGGGGCCTGTTCATCGCGCTCTGGGTGACCGTCGTGTACTTCCCGGTCGCGCACTGGGTCTTCTTCTTCGACGGCGGCAACGGCGGCTGGCTCGGCGACCGCAACGGCGTGATCGACTTCGCCGGCGGCACCGCCGTGCACATCAACGCGGGCGTCGCGGGTCTGGCGCTCTGCCTGGTGCTGGGCAAGCGGGTCGGGTTCCGCAAGGACCCGATGCGCCCGCACAGCCTGCCGCTGGTGATGCTCGGCTCCGGGCTGCTCTGGTTCGGCTGGTTCGGCTTCAACGCGGGCTCGGCACTGGCCGCCAACGGCGTCGCCGCGATGGCCCTGGTCAACACGCAGGTCGCCACGGGCGCCGCGCTGGTCGGCTGGCTGGCCTACGAGAAGCTGCGGCACGGCGCCTTCACCACGCTCGGCGCCGCCTCCGGCGCGGTGGCCGGCCTGGTCGCCATCACCCCGGCCTGCGGCTCGGTCAGCCCGCTCGGCGCGGTCGCGATCGGCCTGATCGCCGGCGCCGTCTGCGCCGCCGCGATCAGCCTCAAGTACCGCTTCGGTTTCGACGACTCGCTCGACGTGGTCGGCGTGCACGCGGTCGGCGGTGCGATCGGCTCGCTGCTGGTCGGCCTCTTCGCCACCGGCACCGTCGGCCAGACCGCCAAGGGCCTCTTCTACGGCGGCGGCCTGGAGCAGCTCGGCAAGCAGGCGATGGGCGTGGCCGTGGTCGCCGCCTACTCCTTCGTGCTCTCCTGGCTGCTGGCCAAGGCGATCGACAAGACCGTCGGCTTCCGGGTCGCCGAGGAGGTCGAGGTCGCCGGCATCGACCAGGCCGAGCACGCCGAGTCCGCGTACGACTTCAGCGCGCTGGGCGCCGGCCTGGCCAGGAGCACCCCCGCCCCGGCCGCGGCCGTGGTCGCCGCCCCCGCCCCCGCCGCGCCGGCCGCTGCGAAGAGCACCGGGAAGCCCGCCGGGAAGCCTGCCGAGAAGAACACCGAGAAGACCGAGGTCGACGCCTGATGAAGCTCATCACCGCGGTCATCAAGCCGCACCGCCTGGACGACGTGAAGGCCGCCCTGCAGGCCTTCGGGGTACACGGCCTGACCGTCACCGAAGCCAGCGGCTACGGCCGCCAGCGCGGCCACACCGAGGTCTACCGGGGCGCGGAGTACACCGTGGACCTGGTGCCCAAGGTCAGAATCGAGGTCCTGGTCGAGGACGACGACGCCGAGCAGCTGATCGACGTCCTGGTCAAGGCGGCCCGGACCGGCAAGATCGGGGACGGCAAGGTCTGGAGCATCCCGGTCGAGACCGCCGTCCGGGTGCGGACCGGCGAGCGCGGCCCCGACGCCCTCTAGGGACACGCTCTAGCATTCAGCTTGATCACGCAGGCGGACCTGCGACCGGCCCCCGGTCGCGGGTCCGCCGACGGCGTATCGGCGCCGTTGGTTCAACCGCACGACGGACGGGGACTTCGCATGGCCACCGAAACCGACGACCCCTGCGACTACGGCGCCGCCCGCGCCCGGCTGCTGGACGAGCCCGGCCCCGCCGGCAGCGCCCGCCGCGCCGCGCTGGCCGCGCTCACCGACGACTGGCTGGCCGGCCTGCTCACGGCGGCCGGAGCCCCGGCCGGCGTCGCCCTGGTCGCCGTCGGCGGCTACGGGCGCGGCGAACTCTCCCCGCGCAGCGACCTCGACGTCCTGCTGCTGCACGACGGCCCGCTCGACCCCGCGCTGCCCGAACGGATCTGGTACCCGGTCTGGGACACCGGCACCGCACTCGACCACTCGGTGCGCACCCCCGCCGAGGCCCGCGCGGTGGCGGCCGCCGACCTCAAGGCGCAGCTCGGCCTGCTGGACGCCCGCCACGTCGCCGGAGACCCGGCGCTCACCGCCTCGCTGCGCTCCGCCGTCCTCGCCGACTGGCGCGCCGCCGCCCCCGCACGCCTGCCCGAGCTGCGCGAACTCGGCCGGGAGCGGGCCGAACGGCACGGCGAGCTCTCCTTCCTGCTGGAGCCGGACCTCAAGGAGGCCCGCGGCGGCCTGCGGGACGTCGTCGCGCTCAACGCGATCGCCGCCACCTGGCTGGCCGACGCCCCGCGGGACGGCCTGGACGCCGCCGCGACGCGCCTGGCCGACGTCCGGGACGCCCTGCACCTGGCCACCGGCCGGGCCACCGAGCGGCTCAGCCTCCAGGACCAGGACCAGGTCGCGGAGCGGCTCGGTGTGCTGGACGCCGACACCCTGCTGCGCCAGGTCTACGAGGCCGCCCGCACCATCGCCTACGCGAGCGACGTCACCTGGCGGGCGGTGGACCGGGTGCTGGCCGCCCGCGCGGGCCGGGGCCGGCGCACCTCCCGGCTCTCCTTCCCGTTCACCGGTGCCGGGCGTGGCGCGGGCGCGGTGGCCCGTGGCGCGGTCGAGCGCCGTCCGCTGGCCGAGGGCGTGGTCGAGCAGGACGGCGAGGCGGTGCTCGCCCAGGGCGCGCGCCCGGCCGCCGACCCGGTGCTGCCGCTGCGCGCCGCGGCCGCCGCCGCGCAGAACGGCCTGACCATCTCCTACTCGACGGTGCGTCGGCTGGCCTCCGAGTGCCGGCCGCTGCCGGTGCCCTGGCCGGACGAGGCCCGTGAGCAGCTGGTCACGCTGCTCGGGGCGGGTGAGGCCTGTCTGCCGGTGTGGGAGGCACTGGAGGCGGAGGGGCTGATCACCCGGCTGCTGCCGGACTGGGAGCGGGTCCGCTGCCGCCCGCAGCGCAACGCCGTGCACCGCTGGACGGTCGACCGGCACCTGGTGGAGACGGCGGTGCGGGCCGCCGCGATGACCCGCCGGGTGGCCCGGCCGGACCTGCTGCTGGTGGCCGCGCTGTTGCACGACCTCGGCAAGGGCTGGCCCGGCGACCACAGCGAGGCGGGCGAGGTGATCGTCCGTGACGTGGCGGTCCGGATGGGCTTCGACCGGGAGTCGGTCGAGACCCTGGCGATGCTGGTCCGCCACCACCTGACCCTGGTGGACACCGCGACCCGGCGGGACCCGGACGATCCCGCGACCGTGGAGGCGATCACCAAGGTGGTCGCGACCCTGCCGCAGCTGGAGCTGCTGCACGCGCTGACCGAGGCCGATGCGACCGCGACCGGCCCGGCCGCCTGGAGCCGCTGGCGGGCCTCGCTGGTGGACGGCCTGGCGGCCAGGGCCGCCGCCCAGCTGGCCGGCGCGTACCCTTCCCCGGCCGTCGGCCGGGGGTACCCCCACCCCGGGGAGGCCGCGCCGACCGCGGAGCAGGAGCGGCTCGCGGTGGAGGCGGCCCGGACGGGTGGGCCGGCGCTCTCGCTGCTGGCACAGGCCGAGGTGGCGGCCCAGGCCGGGGAGGCGGGCCTGAGGCCGGAGCCGGGCCTGACGGGGGAGGCGGGTCTGACGGGGGAGGCGGGTCTGGCCGCGGGTCGGGGCCGGCCGGGTGGAGGGGAGCCCGGCACCGAGCCGATGGGCGTGCGGCTGACCCTCGCCGTCCCGGACCAGCCGGGGTTGCTCGGCACCGTCGCCGGGGTGCTGGCCCTGCACCGGCTGACCGTCCGCTCGGCGGGCCTGCGCGAGCTGGACCCGATCGGCGCCGGCCCGGTGCTGCTGCTCTCCTGGACGGTGGCGGCCGAGTTCGGCGAGCTGCCGGAGGCGGCCCGGCTCCGGGCCGACCTGCGCAGAGCGCTCGACGGTTCGCTGGACGTCTCGCGCCGGCTCGCCGAGCGCGACGCGGCCGCCCCACGCCGGCGCGGCATCCCGACCCCGCCACCGCTGGTCGCGGTGGCCCCCGCGGTGGCCTCGGCCACCGCGACCGTGCTGGAGGTGCGCGCCCACGACGCCCCCGGCCTGCTGCACCGGATCGGGCGGGCGCTGGACGGCGCCGGCGTCCGGGTCCGGACCGCGCACGTCTCCACGCTCGGTGCCGACGCCGTCGACTCCTTCTACCTGACCGACGACGCCGGCCGGCCGCTCACCGCCCAGCGGGCCGGGGAGGTCGCCGCGGCGGTCCGGGCGGCGCTGGGCTGAGCCCCGGGCCGGGGAGCGGCCTCCCCGGCCCGCTGGGGGTGTTTCCGGGCTTGATCCGGGAGCGCTCCTGGGGTGCTCGGCGGTGTTCCGGGCCTGTTCGGCGGTGCTTCGGGCGTGCGCTGGGGAAAGCTCCGGGGCCGGTCGTCCCGGGGGTGGAGACCGTTCCCAGGGCGGCCGGATACCCTTGGGGACGACGACCGTACCGATACCGATGCCGCAGAGGACCCGCGACGACGTGTTCGACACCCTTTCCGATCGCCTCGCAGCGACGTTCAAGAACCTCCGTGGCAAGGGCCGCCTCAGCGAGGCGGACATCGACGCCACCGCCCGCGAGATCCGCATCGCGCTGCTGGAGGCGGACGTCGCGCTGCCGGTCGTGCGGGCCTTCATCAAGCAGGTCAAGGAGCGGGCGCTCGGCGCCGAGGTCTCCGGCGCGCTGAACCCGGCGCAGCAGATCATCAAGATCGTCAACGAGGAGCTCATCGCGATCCTCGGTGGCGAGACCCGCCGGGTGAGGTTCGCCAAGAGCGGCCCGACGGTGATCATGCTCGCCGGTCTCCAGGGTGCCGGTAAGACCACCCTCGCGGGCAAGCTCGGCCACTGGCTGAAGAAGCAGAAGCACACCCCGCTGCTGGTCGCCTGCGACCTCCAGCGCCCCAACGCCGTCAACCAGCTCCAGGTCGTGGCCGACCGCGCGGGCGTGGCCTTCTACGGCCCGCAGCCGGGCAACGGCGTCGGCGACCCGGTGCAGGTCGCCCGCGACTCGATCGAGTACGCGAAGCAGAAGCAGTACGACGTCGTCATCGTCGACACCGCCGGCCGCCTCGGCATCGACGCCGAGCTGATGCAGCAGGCCGCCGACATCCGGGCCGCGGTCAGCCCGGACGAGGTCCTGTTCGTCGTCGACGCGATGATCGGCCAGGACGCGGTCACCACCGCCCAGGCCTTCCTCGACGGCGTCGACTTCACCGGCGTGGTGCTCTCCAAGCTCGACGGCGACGCCCGCGGTGGTGCCGCGCTCTCGGTCGCGCACGTCACCGGCCGCCAGATCATGTTCGCCTCCAACGGCGAGAAGGTCGACGACTTCGACGCCTTCCACCCGGACCGGATGGCCTCGCGCATCCTCGGCATGGGCGACATGCTGTCGCTGATCGAGAAGGCCGAGCAGACCTTCTCGCAGGCCGAGGCCGAGAAGATCGCCTCCAAGCTGCAGGGCGGCGGCAAGGACTTCACGCTCGACGACTTCCTGGCCCAGCTGGAGCAGGTCCGGAAGATGGGCTCGATCTCCAAGCTGCTGGGCATGCTGCCCGGCATGGGCCAGATCCGCGAGCAGATCAACAACATCGACGACAAGGACGTCGACCGCGTCGGCGCCATCATCAAGTCGATGACCCCGGCCGAGCGGACCGACCCGAAGATCATCAACGGCTCGCGCCGCGCCCGCATCGCCAAGGGTTCGGGCGTCCAGGTCGGCGAGGTCAACAACCTGGTCGAGCGGTTCTTCGACGCCCGCAAGATGATGTCGGCGATGGCCTCCGGCAAGGGCATCCCCGGCATGCCGGGGATCCCGGGCATGGGCGGCGGCTCGAAGAAGTCCGCGAAGAAGGCCCCGGCGGCCAAGGGCAAGCGCAAGAGCGGCAACCCGCTGAAGCGCGCGCAGGAGGAGGCCGCGGCCGCAGAGCGCCGCGCGCTCGGCGCGGGCGGCGCGGGCGGCGGCCAGGCCCCGGACCAGGGCGGCGCGTTCGGGCTCGGCGCGGGCAAGGGCCCGGCCGACTTCGAGCTGCCGAAGGAGTTCAAGGACCTGCTGTAGGTCCGCTGCGCAGCCTCGCTCGGCCCGCCGTCCGGATTTCCTTCGGGCGGCGGGCCGTTCGCATGTCCGGGGAGGTTGTTCGCGCGCCCGGGGAGGTTGTTCGCCGGTCCGGTGCGGCCGTTCGCACGTCCGGGGAGGCCGTTCGCAGGTCGGATGATCCGCATGTCCGATGATGAGGGGGTGAGAGTGACGATCAGGGCCCCGCGGGCCGAGGACGTGGTTGCGTACGCCGAGGCGGTCCGACGGTCCGCCGAGCACATCGGACGGTGGAACCCGGTGGAGCCGGACGGCCTGCCGGACCTCATGGAGCGGCAGGGCGCCGGGCTGCGGACCTTCCTGATCTTCGACCGGGAGACCGGCGGGCTGGTCGGCAAGGTCAACGTGGCCAACATCGTGATGGGGCGGTTCTGCAACGGGGCGCTCGGCTACGACTCGTACCTGCCGTTCGCCGGCACCGGCCGGATGGCCGAGGGCATGCGGCTGGTGCTGGACAGCTGCTTCGCCCCTCAGACGGCCGGCGGGCTCGGGCTGCACCGGCTGGAGATCAACGTGCAGCCGGACAACGGGCGTTCGATCGGGCTGGCCAAGCGGCTGGGCTTCCGGCACGAGGGGTTCACGCCCCGGATGCTGTTCCTGCAGGGCGAATGGCGGGACCACGAGCGCTTCGCCCTGACCGCCGAGGAATGGCCGGGCTCCGCGGCGGCGTAGCCGTCGGGGGATGGCGCTGCCGGGGGTTGGGGGTTGGAGTTGGGGGTTCGGGGGCGCGGGCTCGGGGGCGGGGGTCCGCGGCTCCGGGGGTGCGGCGTTGCGGATGGATCACCCGAGCGGATGTCCGTATTGTCCGACAGGTGACCGAACCAGCGCCGCCTCGCCAGACCCCCGACCAGCCCTGGCGCTCCGAGGGCGCACCGCCCCCGCCGCCCCCGCGCCGCAGGATGCCCGGCGGCTGGACAGGTCTCATCCTCACCGCGCTGGTGGTCTTCCTGATCACCGACCTGCTGCTGTCCTTCTTCGGCAAAGCCGGCGCCACCACGATCTCCTACACCGAGTTCAACAACCAGCTGAACAAGGGCAACGTCGCCAAGATCTACTCCAAGGGC
Source organism: Kitasatospora sp. NPDC056181 (assembly GCF_042266225.1). NCBI lineage: Bacteria > Bacillati > Actinomycetota > Actinomycetes > Kitasatosporales > Streptomycetaceae > Kitasatospora > Kitasatospora sp. NPDC056181. The sequence goes on along the minus strand of NZ_JBHJUK010000015.1, from coordinate 50,087 downwards.
GACGCCATCGAGGGCACCCTGAAGAACGCCGCGCCCAAGCCGGACGGCGGCAAGGGCGACTACACCGACTTCGACACCCAGCGGCCCTCCTTCGCCGGCGACAGCCTCTGGACCACCCTCCAGCAGCAGGGGGTCGAGGTCACCGCCAAGCCGGTGGTCCAGCAGCGCAGCTTCCTCGCCAACCTGCTGATCTCGCTCGCCCCGATGCTGCTGCTCATCCTGGTCTGGGTGCTGCTCGCCCGACGGATGGCCGGTGGCCTGGGCGGCGGCGCGCTCGGCCGCAAGGCCCCGCCCAAACCGGTCGCCGCCGAGTCCGGCAAGCGCACCACCTTCGCCGACGTGGCCGGCATCGACGAGGTCGAGGCCGAACTCACCGAGGTGGTCGACTTCCTGAAGAACCCCCAGCACTACCGCAGGCTCGGCGCCAAGATGCCCCGCGGCGTCCTGCTCAGCGGTCCGCCCGGCACCGGCAAGACCCTGCTGGCCCGGGCCGTCGCCGGCGAGGCCGACGTGCCGTTCTTCTCCGCCTCCGCCTCCGAGTTCATCGAGATGATCGTCGGCGTCGGCGCCAGCCGGGTCCGGGACCTCTTCACCGAGGCCCGGAAGGTCGCCCCCTCGATCATCTTCATCGACGAGATCGACACCATCGGCCGCCAGCGCGGCGGCAGCGGCGGCATGGGCGGCCACGACGAACGCGAGCAGACGCTCAACCAGATCCTCACCGAGATGGACGGCTTCACCGGCTCCGAGGGCGTCATCGTCATCGCCGCCACCAACCGGGTCGACGTCCTCGACCCGGCCCTGCTGCGCCCCGGCCGGTTCGACCGCCGGATCACCGTCAGCCCGCCCGACCGGGACGGCCGCGCCGCCATCCTGCGCATCCACACCAGGACCGTCCCGCTCGCCGGGGGCACCGACCTCGCCCAGCTGGCCAAGGTCACCCCCGGCATGACCGGCGCCGACCTGGCCAACCTGGTCAACGAGGCCGCCCTGCTGGCGGTCAAGCGCAAGCAGGACGCGGTGGGGGAGCGGGACCTCTCGGACGCACTGGAGAAGGTCCAGTTGGGCGCCGTCCGGCCGCTGGTGATGCCGCAGGACGAGCGGGAGCGCACCGCGTACCACGAGAGCGGCCACGCGCTGCTCGGCATGCTCCAGCCGGGCGCCGACCCGGTCCGCAAGATCACCATCGTGCCGCGCGGCCGGGCCCTCGGCGTCACCCTCTCCACCCCCGAGACCGACCGCTACTCGTACACCGAGCCCTACCTGCGCGGACGGATCATCGGCGCGCTCGGCGGGATGGCCGCCGAGCAGGTCGTCTACGGCGTCATCACCACCGGCGCGGAGAGCGACCTGGAACAGGTCACCAACATCGCCCGCGGCATGGCCGGCCGCTGGGGCATGAGCGAGCGCGTCGGCCGGCTCACCGCCGTCCCCTCCGACCCCCAGGGCGCCTACGGGCTCTCCGCCGCGCCGACCACGCTGGACGCGGTGGACGAGGAGGCCCGGCGGATCGTCTCCGAGTGCTACGACGAGGCGCTCCGGCTGCTGACCGAGCAGCGGGACCGGCTGGACGCGTTGGCGGCGGCCCTGCTGGAGGCGGAGACGCTGGACGAGGAGGAGGCGTACCGGGCGGCGGGGGTGCCGCGGAAGGCGCTCGACCAGGCCTGAGGCGCTGGGGACGGGGGTGTTGGGCGTGTGGGCCGTCCGGGGGCGGGCTGTCCGACGTGGGTGGCCCGTCGGGACGGGGTGTTCAGCGGGACGGCGTGTTCGGCGGGACGGGTTGTCCGTCGGGGCGGGTTGTTCGGCAGGACAGGGTGTTCGGCAGGACGGGTTGTCCGTCGGGGCGGGTTGGGGAGGGGCGCTCGCGGTGGGTGCGGGCGCCCCTCCGGTGTGCCGTCGCTGCGCTTGCCGCGGGCGAGCGGGGCCCGGCCGGCGGTCGGGTGGCGGGGAGTCGGGCGACCGGGTGGTCAGCGGGGTTGTTCGGCGACCAGGTAACGGAAGACGTTCTCCATCCGGACCGAGCCGTCCGCGCGCAGGTACGGGTGCAGCACCTCCGCCAGCTCCTTCGCCACCAGCGGCAGCCCCGAGAACTCCGCCGCCGCGTCGTACAGACCGGTGGAGAGCAGTCCGCGCACCGCGCTGTCGAGGTCCGGGTAGGCGAACGGGCAGCCCACCCGGCCGCTGCCGGCCGGGCGCAGGCCGGCCGGTGCCAGGAGATCCTCCAGGGCGCCGGGCGTACTCAGTCCGAACGGGTCACGCGCGGTGGTGCGCCCCGCCATCCGGCGGGCCACGTCCAGCACGGCCGCGCTCTCGCAGCGCTCCGGCGGGCCCCAGGCGGCCAGCACCACGTGTCCGCCGCGCAGCGTCAGCCGGGCCGCCTCGGTCACCACGCGCTGCGGTTCCGCGGCCCCTGGCAGCTGCTCGAAAACCGTGACCAGCGAATGGGCCGAGCGGGGGACGGCCGATGCCGTCCGGGCACTCGCGCCCACCTGGAGCCGACGGCCCCGGGCCAGCTCGCGCAGCTCGTCCTGCGGCTCCAGTCCGGCGACCTGGGCACCCCGTCCGGCCGCCAGCAGCAGGGCCAGGCCCGACCGGCAGCCCAGACCCAGCACGCTGGTCGCCGGGCCGACCTCCAGGCGGTCGTAGACCGCTTCGTAGAGCGGCACCAACATGCGTTCCTGGATCTCCGCCCAGTCGCGCGCCCGCGCGGGCCACGCTGCCGGGGGCAGCGGGTCGTGCGGTCGTGCGCCCGCGGGTCGTACGGTTGTGCCGGTCGTTCGAGCTGAAGCCATCGCGGCCTCCCATCCGGTCCTTCGGTGTGCTGCTACGGCTCCCCCAAAGTCCCGCCCCACTCCAGCGAACAGCGGCTCGGGCGTGGCGTCCAGAGGGGTGCAGGGTGGTGCGCGCGTGTCGCGGTCGTGCGCCCCCCGGCAGCAGCCGCGTTCCCGGTCCCGTCGCCCGACCCCTTGCCGGTCCCGGTGCCCGACCCGTTGACCGACTCACGGCCGACCCATGGCCGATCCCGTTGCTGTTCAGGTGCGGTGCGGGCCGTCGGGCCGGTCGGCCCGACGGCCGATCCGCTGCCGAGCCCGTTACCGATTCGAAGTCAGGGCCCTGCTCCCCGTACCATTCGCCCCATGGCAAAGGCACCCGTTCTCACCCCCCAGGCGGACGACTTCCCGCGCTGGTACCAGGACCTCATCAACAAGGCCGAGCTGGCCGACAACGGTCCGGTGCGCGGCACCATGGTCATCCGACCGTACGGCTACGGCCTGTGGGAGCGGATGCAGCAGGAGATGGACGCCCGCATCAAGAAGGCCGGCGCTCAGAACGCCTACTTCCCGATGTTCATCCCGCAGTCCTACCTGACCAAGGAAGCGGAGCACGTCGAGGGCTTCGCCCCCGAGCTCGCGGTGGTCACCCACGGCGGCGGCAAGCAGCTGGACGAGCCGGTCGTCGTCCGGCCCACCTCCGAGACCATCATCAACGAGTACTTCTCCAAGTGGGTGCAGAGCCACCGCGACCTGCCCCTGCTGATCAACCAGTGGGCCAACGTGGTCCGCTGGGAGCTCCGCCCGCGCGTCTTCCTGCGCACCACCGAGTTCCTCTGGCAGGAGGGCCACACGGCCCACGCCACGTACGAGGACGCCCGTGACTACGCGTCGATGATCCACACCCAGGTCTACGGCGACTTCATGACCAACGTGCTCGGCATCGACGTCGTGCTCGGCCGCAAGACCGCCAAGGAGCGCTTCGCCGGCGCCATCAACACCCTCACGCTCGAAGGCATGATGGGCGACGGCAAGGCGCTGCAGATGGGCACCAGCCACGAGCTGGGCCAGAACTTCGCCAAGGCGTTCAACACCACCTACCAGCTCCAGGGCGCCGAGCGCGAGTACGTCTGGCAGACCTCCTGGGGCGTCTCGACCCGCATGGTCGGCGGCCTGATCATGTCCCACGGCGACGACAACGGCCTGCGGGTTCCCCCGCGCCTGGCCGCCGTCCAGGCCGTCGTCCTCGCCATCAAGGGCGACGACGCGGTGATCGCCAAGGTGCGCGAGATCGGCGCCACGCTGGAGGCCGCCGGCATCCGGGTCGTCGTCGACGACCGCACCGACACCCCGTTCGGCCGCCGCGCGGTCGACTGGGAGCTCAAGGGCGTTCCGCTGCGCATCGAGGTCGGCCCGCGCGACCTGGAGAACGGCACCGCGATGCTGGCCCGTCGCATCCCCGGCGGCAAGGAGCCGGTCTCGATCGACGCCCTCGCGTCGCTCGTGCCGGGCGTGCTGGAGGAGGACCAGGCGCTGCTGCTGCGCCAGTCCCGCGAGCGCCGTGAGGCCCGCACCGTCGACGTGAAGAACCTCGACGAGGCCGTCGAGGCCGCCGCGACCGGCTGGGGCCGGATCTCCTGGGCCGAGCTGGGGCCGGAGGGCGAGGCCAAGCTGGCCGAGCAGGGCGTCTCGGTGCGCTGCATCGTGGCCGCCGACGGCTCCGTGCCGGCGACGGACGACCAGGACGGCAACATCGCCATCGTCGCGCGCGCCTACTGATCGACTCGGGGACGGGGCTCCGGTGCCGGTGGTTCGGTGCCGGGGCCCCGTTTCGACGGTTGGGTGATCTGGCGCCGGTGGTTCGGTGCTCCGGCGCCGGTGGTTCGGTGCTCCGGTGCCGGCGTTCCGGCGTTCCGGCGTCCGCGGTTCGGTGCGAGTCGTTCGGCGCGCGTCGTTCGGCGCGAGTGGTTCGGCGCGAGTGGTTCGACGCCAAAGGGTTCGATACCAAAGGGCTCGATGTCGGGTGGTTCGGTACCGAAGATCCGAGGCTGAGCGTTTCGGGGCGTTCGGGAGTGATTCCGGCGCGTTCGAGGTGTTCGTGGTGCCGGAAACCGACTCGTACTGATGAGTAATGACGGGCCCCGGCAGCCGCCGCCGGAAATTCCGACGGTAACCGCCCCGGCGTTGTCTCGGTCGTCGACATCCCTACTGGCCGGTCAACTCCCGGTATTAACGGAATAGCGGTACGGTGTACGGCCCGTGGCCCTGTCAACTCGACAGGATCATGGGCCGTACGTATGTCCGGGGAGCGACAGCCCGTTCCCCGTGACAGAAAAGGGACGAGGCCCGCCGAGCTGCGACGGGCCCAAACGTGCAGGGGGTTGGTCTTGCGTCAGATCCGGAACGCGCAATTTGCGCGCGCTCGTACATTCCTGAGAGTTTCCTGGGAATTCCCGGGGAACGGGAACACGCGGAACATCGGCTCGCACTCCATCGTTGGTCTAGCGTGAGCACGACACAGCCCCTCGTTCTCGCGGCCGAACTGGCCGCCGCCTGGAGCGACATCCAGGCCTTCCATCAGGACCTCCCCGACCTCGCCTCGCCCGAGGCGTTGATCGGCGAGTCCTCCTCGGCCTGTGGCACGCGGCTCGGTTTCGAGCGGCTCCTCCACGAGGCTGCCCACGGTCTGGCCGCGGCCCGGGACATCCGGGACACCTCGCGCGCCGGCCGCTACCACAACCGACGCTTCCTGCTCCTCGCCTCGGAGCTGGGCCTGGCGCACCCGGTGGAACCGCACGCGAGCAGCGGATTCTCCCAGGTGACCATGCTCAAGGAGACGCGCGAGCGGTACGCCGAGACCATCGAACGCCTGGACCGCGCCCTCGGTGCGCACCAGGAGGCGGTGGCCGGTGACGGCGCCACGCGGGCCTTCCGCGGCCCGGCCGCCCGGCACGGCTCCTCCGGGGGCGGCGTCCGGGTGAAGGCGGTCTGCGGCTGCGGGCGCAACGTCCGGGTCGTCCCGTCGGTGCTCGCGCAGGCGTCCATCGTCTGCGGGGCCTGCCAGCAGCCGTTCAAGATCGCGTAATCGGCGTCGGCGGAAGCAGTCGGCGGAGGCGGTCGGCAGGAGCGGCCGGTAGCTGTGCGGGCAGCTGCCCCGGCCGGAGCGAGTCCGTGGCGCCGACGCCGATCGGTGCGCGGTTGATCGCCGGACCTGCTTCCGGTCCCGATTGGCCGGCACCCGGCCGACCGGTGGTGGTGGGAGTTGGGCTGACCGGGAGCGGGGGCTCCCGGTCGGACCTGTCCCCTGCCGTTCGGACCTGCTCCCCCTCCGGTCCCTCCCGGGCCTCCCAGGCCTCCGGCGGCGCCTCCCGGGGCTCGTCCCGCTCGGGTGCTCCCGGTCTTCTGTCCCGAATCTCCCCGGCCCCTTCGGGTGCGGTCCGTGGCCTGTCGCGCCCGAGCCCGGTCAAGGCGGTTCGCGCCGGTATGGCAGAATGGACAGCTGAGTACTCGGCAGCCGAGCAGGACCCCTCTCTCCTACGGCTGGCGTGTCCCTTGAACGGCCCACCCCCGCAACCCCACGCGAGGGCAAGGCTGCTCACCCACGTCAACACCAGGAGAATCCACTCCCGTGGCAGTCAAGATCAAGCTCAAGCGTCTCGGCAAGATTCGCTCCCCGCACTACCGCATCGTCGTCGCCGACGCCCGCACCAAGCGTGACGGTCGCGCGATCGAGGAGATCGGCATCTACCAGCCGACCTACAACCCCTCGAAGATCGAGGTCGACAGCGACCGCGCCCAGTACTGGCTGTCCGTCGGCGCCCAGCCGACCGAGCCGGTGCTCGCCATCCTGAAGCTGACCGGCGACTGGCAGAAGTTCAAGGGCCTGCCGGCTCCGGCGCCGCTGAAGGTCGCCGAGCCGAAGGTCGAGGACTTCTCGCACCTGTTCGCGAAGGCCGTCGCCGGCTTCGAGGACGCCACCACCGGTGTCGCCATCACCCCCAAGGCCAAGAAGTCGGACAAGGCCGAGGCTGAGGCCGACGCCGCCGCCGAGGCCTGATCGTGATCGAGGACGCCCTCGACCACCTGGTGAAGGGCATCGTCGAGCACCCCGACGAGGTGCAGGTGCGCTCGCGCAACCTGCGTCGGGGCAACACCATCGAGGTGCGAGTGCACCCCGATGACCTTGGCAAGGTGATCGGCCGGGGCGGCCGCACGGCGCGCGCACTGCGCACCGTGGTCGGCGCCCTCGGCGGTCGCAACGTCCGGGTCGACCTGGTCGACGTGGACAGCATTCGCTGACGCTGCTGCTCGTTCAGCCGTCAGGCTTGAGGCCGGTCGGGACGCATGTCGTCCCGGCCGGCCTTCGCCGTTTTTCTTGCGGCCCTGTTCTTTTCTCTGCCTTCCCTAGGCCTTCCCTAGCACCCATCCAGGAGAACGATCACCGTGCAGCTCGTCGTCGGCAAGATCGGCCGCGCCCACGGCATCAGGGGGGACGTCAGCGTCGAGGTCCGCACCGACGAGCCGGAACTCCGGCTCGGCCCCGGTGCCGTCGTGCTCACCGACCCCGCGTCGGCCGGACCGCTGACCGTCGAGTCCGGCAAGGTGCACAGCGGCCGGCTGCTGCTGCGTTTCGCCGGCGTCAAGGACCGCAACGCCGCCGAGGCGCTGCGCGGCACCATCCTGATCGCCGAGGTCGACCCGGACGAGCGCCCGGACGACCCGGAGGAGTACTACGACCACCAGCTGATCGGCATGGACGTGGTGCTGCTGGACGGGACCCCGGTCGGCGAACTGACCGAGGTGGTCCACCTGCCCTACCAGGACCTCCTCACGGTGGAGAAGCCCGACGGCACGGAGGTGCTGGTGCCGTTCGTGACCCGCATCGTGCCGACCATCGACCTGGAGAACCAGCGGGTGGTGATCGACCCGCCGCCCGGGCTGATCGACCCGGAGCAGGCCGAGGTCGTGCAGGCTGCGGCGGCGGACGAGCCGGAGGAGTCGGAGTGACCGCCGAGGGAGTGCAGCCGCAGGAGCGGCCCGAGGCGGCGTCCGCCCCGTCCGGCCCGTCCGGCCCGTCCGGCCCGTCCGGCCCGTCCGGCCCGTCCGGGTCGTCCGTGCAGGACGGGATGCGGATAGACGTCGTGACGATCTTCCCGGAGTACCTGGAGCCGCTGAACATCTCGCTGGTCGGCAAGGCCCGTGCCCGCGGCCAGCTCGACGTGCACGTCCACGACCTGCGCGAGTGGACCCACGACATCCACCGGACCGTGGACGACAGTCCCTACGGCGGCGGTCCCGGCATGGTGATGAAGCCCGAGCCGTGGGGGGAGGCGCTGGACGCGGTCATCGGCCGCGGTCCGGCGGGAGAGGTGCCCACGCTGGTGGTGCCCACCCCCAGCGGGCGCCCGTTCACCCAGGAGCTCGCCCAGGAACTCGCCAGCCGTCCGTGGCTGACGTTCACCCCGGCCCGGTACGAGGGCATCGACCGGCGCGTGATCGAGGAGGCGGCCACCCGGATGCCGGTGGTCGAGGCGTCGATCGGCGACTACGTCCTGGCCGGCGGCGAGGTCGCCGTCCTGGTGATGGTCGAGGCGATCGCCCGGCTGCTGCCCGGGGTGCTCGGCAACGCGGAGTCCCACCGTGACGACTCCTTCGCGCCCGGCGCCATGGCCGACCTGCTGGAAGGCCCGGTCTACACCAAGCCCGCCGAGTGGCGAGGCCGGACCGTCCCGGATGTGCTGCTCAGCGGCAACCACGGCCGGATCGCCCGCTGGCGGCGCGAGCAGGCCTTCGCCCGCACCCTGGCGAACCGGTCCGACCTGGTGGAACGCTGGCAGTACGGCGCCTTCGACAAGAAGGACCGCGAGGCGCTCAGCGTCCTCGGTCTCGCCTGGGACGAACGGCTCGGCCAATTTCGGTCCGTGGCCGATGGTGTGGAAGAATAGGCCGCTGTTGTCTGTCGCTGGGCTCCTCCCGTAGGGGTCACGTGGTCCGGTGCCCCCGCCACGGGGGGAACATCGCCAACCGATGCGGCCCGCAGCAAACCCCATCGTGACGAACTTCCGTGGGCGGCCCGTGGCGCCTGCGATGGAGAGCAACATGAGCAACAAGCTCGCTGCTGTCGACGCGGCCTCGCTGCGTAGCGACATTCCGGCCTTCCGCGCCGGTGACACCCTGAAGGTTCACGTCCGGGTCATCGAGGGCAACCGCTCCCGTGTCCAGGTCTTCCAGGGCGTCGTCATCCGCCGCCACGGCGCTGGCGTCGGTGAGACCTTCACCGTCCGCAAGGTCAGCTTCAACGTCGGCGTGGAGCGCACCTTCCCGGTGCACACCCCGGTCGTCGAGAAGATCGAGGTCGTGACCCGCGGTGCGGTTCGCCGCGCCAAGCTGTACTACCTGCGTGACCTCCGCGGCAAGGCCGCGAAGATCAAGGAGAAGCGCGACCGCTGATCCACCGGCCCCCGGTTCTGCCGGGGGATCGGAGCGCTCTGGGGGGCGCCGCTGCCGCAGGGTAAGCTCAGCCCCCGATGAGCACGCACGAACCATCCGCGGACCGCGACGGCTGTCCCGCACCCACCGGTGCGGACTCGCCCTCGCGGTCCGCGGCCGTTTCTGCGGTCGTTTCCGGGGCTGTTTCCTCGGGCGTCGCTCCGGTCGCTGTTGCGGAGTCCGGGGCCGGGACCGGGTCTGGGCCCGGGTCTGGGTACGGGGCCGGGGTCGCGTCCGAGGTCAGGTCCGGGGCGGCGGTCGGCCCGGAGGCCGGCCTGGGGGATGCGCCGAGCGAGGCCGCAGAAGCTGCAGAAGCCTCGGAGGCCTCGGCGAAGGCGGACGAGCGCCCGGAGGACGGCGCTGAGGAGGACGTTGCCCGCGACGGGGAAGAGGACGTCGAGGAACCGGGCCGTTCGCGGTCGCGTGACCTCCTTCTGCTGGTCGGTATCTGCCTGCTCTCCCTGCTCCTGGTGAACGCCTTCGTGGCGCGGCCGTTCGCGGTGCCGTCCGCATCGATGGAGAACACCCTGCGTACCGGCGACCGCCTGGTCGCGAACAAGCTGGCCTACTCCTTCGGGAGTCGCCCGCAGCGCGGCGATGTCGTGGTCTTCGACGGGACGGGCACCTTCCGGAAAGGGCCGACCGAACCGACAGGGTTCTGGGACGGCCTGCGGTCGTTCGGCCAGGACCTCGGACTGGTGCCGGCCGGCGACTCGATCTACGTGAAGCGCGTCATCGGGGTCGGCGGCGACCGGGTGACCAGCACCGGCCCCGGCGGGCGGATCACGGTCAACGGTGTGCCGGTCGACGAGTCCTCCTACCTCGCGCCGGGGGACGAACCGTCGAACGTGGCCTTCGACGTGGTGGTACCGCCCGGCGCGCTCTGGGTGATGGGTGACCACCGCAGCGCCTCCCGTGACTCGCGCGATCACCTGGGCGAACCCGGCGGCGGCTTCGTCCCGGAGGACAAGGTGGTCGGACGCGCGGAGTGGGTGGTCTTCCCGGTCGGGCACTGGACCAGCCTGGACCGGCCGGCGGCGTTCGCCGCGACTGGGAGGACCGGTGGCCATGGGGACCAGAGGTAGGGGCCGCCTCGCGGACCGCTCCACCGCCAAGTCCGCCGACCAGCCCGCCGCAGGGCCGTCGGAACCGACGGCGGGGACGGCGGGGGCGGCCGACCCGCAGTCGCCGACCTCCGGGCGCGGCAGGGCCGAGCGGCGCCGCACGGCCCGCCGGGCGGCCCGACGGCGCAGGCGTTCCCTGCTGCGGGAGTTCCCGTTGATCGTCCTGGTGGCGCTGGTGGTGGCGCTGGTGATGAAGACGTTCATGGTGCAGGTCTTCGTGATTCCCTCCGGTTCGATGGAGCAGACCATCCAGATCGGGGACCGGGTGCTGGTCGACAAGTTCACCCCCTGGTTCGGCGCCGAGCCCGAGCGCGGCGAGGTGGTGGTCTTCAAGGATCCGGGCGGCTGGCTGGAGGCCGATCACAAGCCGTCCACGGACGGGCCGGTTCTGCGCGGGGCCAAGCAGGTTCTGACCTACGTCGGGCTGTTGCCGTCCGAGAGCGAGCAGGATCTGATCAAGCGTGTGATCGGTGTCGGCGGGGACACCGTGGAGTGCTGCGACGACCAGGGCCGGCTGAGCGTCAACGGCTCGCCGGTGGACGAGCCGTACCTGGCGCCCGGGAACCCGCCCTCCCGCCAGCCCTTCAAGGTGAAGGTGCCCCAGGGCCGGCTCTGGGTCATGGGCGACCACCGGGACGTGTCGGCCGACTCCCGCTTCCACATGGGGAATCCGGGGCAGGGCACGATCCCGTTGAGCGGAGTGGTGGGCCGGGCGTTCGTGATCGCGTGGCCGGTGGGCCGGGTTCATCAACTTGATGTGCCGGGTTCACTCTCCAAGGTGGCGCCGGCTCCGCAGGCTCGCGGAACTACGGCGAACTCGATGGGGGTTGGGCCGCTTCCGGCGGAACCTCCGCTCGTTATGGGTGTGTTGGGCATCCTTCCGCTCGTCGGCCGCAGGCCGGAGCGATCCCCGGCCTAGACCCGGCCGGTCGGCGACCGGCCGGGCCGTGCGTGTGGGAACGCGAGCCGGATGCCTGGGAGTGATAGAGAAGTGCTGATGCGGCCGGTAGGCGACAACGGCTGCGTCCGAAGGCTGTGCTGGTGCCAGGTGTGCCCGAGGAGGGCGCCCTTGGGGCGTTCATGGTCGATGGTGGAGCGTGGTGCCCGCTGTGCGGCACTGTGAGCGCGGGCGCGCGGGCGTCCGCACAGCTGGGAGGAGACGTTGTGGGGGATTTGGTGATCGGCGCCCGCTCAGGCGCCGGGGAGCCCGAGGGCTCCGGCGGCCGGGCGGCCCGGTCCACGGAGTCCGCGGTGTCGTCGGCTTCGGCCGAGGACCCGGCGGCCCAGTCCGCGGACGAACAGGGCAACGGCACCGGTGACACCTCGGACGACTTCCGTGACGCGGAGGGATCCGCGGAGCAGTCGGAGGAGAAGACCGGCGGCAAGGAGGGCAAGCAGCGCTCCTTCTGGAAGGAGCTGCCGATCCTGGTCGGGATCGCACTCGTCCTGGCACTGGTGATCAAGACGTTCTTCGTCCAGGCGTTCTCCATTCCGTCCGAATCGATGCAGAACACGCTTCAGGTCGGCGACCGCGTCCTGGTGGACAAGCTGACTCCGTGGTTCGGAGCCGAGCCCGAGCGGGGAGAGGTCGTGGTGTTCCACGACCCGGGCGGCTGGCTTGCCGACGAGCCCACCAAGCAGAGCAGCAACTCCTTCGTCCGGGGCGTCCAGGACGTGCTCAGCTTTGTCGGCCTGATGCCCTCCGACAACGAGAAGGACCTCATCAAGCGCGTCATCGCGGTCGGCGGAGACACCGTCGAGTGCCAGGGCGACGGGCCGGTCAAGGTCAACGGGGTCGCTCTCAACGAGCCGTACGTCTACCCCGGGAACACCCCCTGCCAGCTGAAGGACTTCGGCCCGGTGAAGGTGCCGGAGGGCCGGATCTGGGTGATGGGCGACCACCGCGGGGACTCGCTGGACTCCCGCTTCCACATGGACCAGCCCGGCGGCGGCACCGTCCCCGTGAGCGACGTGATCGGCCGTGCGTTCGTGGTGGCCTGGCCGGTCAACCACTGGTCGACGCTCCCCGTGCCGGACACCTTCGACCAGAAGGGGCTGGCGGCGGCCGCGCCGCTCGTGCCGCCGGTGGCCGGGGCCGTCGGCGCCGTCGGCCTGCTCCCGCTGACGCGCCGCCTGAGGGACCGGACGGAGCGCAAGAAGGAGTCCTGACCTCAGTAGAGGAGCCCCCAGGTCTTGCGCGGGCCGTGGTACCGACGAGTAATCTGCTCGGACGTGCCACGGCCCGCCGGGTTTTCCGCCTGTGGCCCCGGCGCGCCGTGAGCGTTTCCGGGTCGGTCGGGGTTGGACGGTGTCGATGAGCAGTGTCGTGGACGAGACGACGGACCGCCCGCCTGTCGTGACGCGGCCCCGGCGCCGGCCTGCGGCCGTGCTTCAGGGACTGCTGATCGGGCTCGGACTGATCCTCCTGGTCGGAGGCTTCGTCGTCATGGCGGTGGACTACCGGCCGTACGGGATCCCGACGGGCTCGATGACACCGACGCTCAAGGTCGGTGACACCGTGGTCGCGCGGCAGATCGACGGTAAGTCCGTCGGCCGCGGCGACGTCGTGATCTTCCGTGACCAGGCCTGGGGCGGTGAGCTCATGGTCAAGCGAGTGGTCGCGGTCGGTGGCGACACCGTGGCCACCACCGGGGAGGACCAGCGGCTGACCGTCAACGGCAAGCCGGTGGATGAGCCCTACCTGGCGGCGCAGGGCCCCCAGGGCAGCGCGTTCAGCGTGGAGGTGCCGACCGGCCGGCTGTTCCTGCTCGGCGACAACCGGCAGGGGTCCCTGGACTCCCGGCTCCACCTGGAGATCGACGGCGGCACGATCCCGGCCAGTGAGGTGGAGGCCCGGGTGGAGGCCACCGTCCTGCCGTTCGGCCGCACCGGGCTCTTCGCCCGCACGACGGCCTTCGACGGGATCGGCGGCCCGAAGGCCGGTGAACCGGGACCGCTGGAGCCCGCCTTCTACGCCACCGTTGTAGGCGCGGCGGTGATCGTCGTGACTTCCGCGGCGGGCGGTGCGGCGAGCCTGACCCGGCGGCTCGGTCGCCGTCGCGCGGCGGCCTGACCACCACGCCCGCGGGGACCACCGCCGCGCCAGCCGGAGCGGCGACCACCGCCACGGCGGCCGCAGTCGGTGCAGCTGCTGCCACCGCCCGGGCGGCTCTCCCGAACATCGCCCCGCAGGGTCGCGCCGGGTGGCAGGATCGGGAGGGTCAGCGAGGTACACGAGGGGAGGAGGAGCCGTCATGGAGCCACAGCGACGCAGGGCCTCCCGCATCCTGCTGCTCGACCGGGGGGACCGCCTCCTCCTCTTCCAGGGCTCCGACCCGGCGGTGCCGGGCGTCACCTGGTGGTTCACCCCCGGGGGCGGGCTGGAAGCCGGCGAAGGCCTGCGCGAGGCCGCGGTCCGGGAGCTCTCGGAGGAGACCGGATTGCGGGGAGTGGAGCTGGGGCCGGTGGTTGCGTACGGCACGGCTTCGTTCTCCTTTCGGGGACGGCGCTACGAGCAGGAGCAGTGGTTCCACCTGGCGCGGACCACGGAGACCGTGCTCGACCACTCGGGAATGGGGACGGACGAGCACGCGGAACTGCTGGCGGCGCGCTGGTGGACGGTCGACGAGCTGAGAGAAACCGCGGAGACGGTCTACCCGGTCGGACTGGCGGCCTTCCTGGAGCAACTGGTGGCCGAGGGGCCTCCAGTCACTCCGGTGAGGCTCTGACGGCGGGTGCGGTGGTCCACAATGGGTGGACGTGACAAGTTGAGGGGACGCCTGGATGAGTGCCGAAGATCTCGAGAAGTACGAGACCGAGATGGAGCTCAAGCTCTACCGGGAGTACCGGGACGTCGTCGGCCTGTTCAAGTACGTGATCGAGACCGAGCGACGGTTCTACCTCACCAACGACTACGAGCTGCAGGTGCACTCGGTCCAGGGCGAGGTCTTCTTCGAGGTGTCGATGGCGGATGCGTGGGTCTGGGACATGTACCGGCCGGCCCGGTTCGTCCGCAAGGTCCGGGTGCTGACCTTCAAGGACGTGAACATCGAGGAGCTCGCGAAGAGCGATCTGGAGCTGCCCTCGGACGACTCCGGCTTCGGGAACTGACGTTGGACCGCCCGGCCCCGCGGTGTCCAGGGGATTTCCGGGTTCTCCAGAATTCTCACCCCTGCGGGTGACAAAAGTTATCCACAGGCCCGGGTTATCCACAGGAAATAACAACCCTCTGGTCCCGTCCCGGGCCGCACGGCAACCTCCCCGGCGGAGGTGGTCACCGTGCAGGACACCAAGCGCACCACTCGCAAGCAGACGCAGTCGACGCAGGCACCGAAGGCCCGGGCCGGTGGTGAGCCGCGGCGCAAGGCGGTGCGGCGGCCGCAGGCAGGGCCGTCCGAGCCCGGCGGGGCGGCTCCGCCGCGCCCGGAACGGGCCGGACCGGACGGGGCCGGCGCGGAGGCGACCGGGGCGAAGCCGACCGGGGCGAAGCCGACCGGGGCGGAGGCGACCGGCTCGGTGAGAGCCGGCGGGGAGAAGCCCGGCCTGGACACGGCCGGCCAGGACAAGGCCGGCGCCGGGCGCGGTACCAACAACGCCCTCGGCCGCTACGGTGAGCGGGTCGCCGCCCGCCGCCTCGCGGAGTCCGGTCTCCGCATCCTGGACCGCAACTGGCGCTGCGTCGAGGGCGAGCTGGACATCGTCGCCCTCGACGGGGACACCCTGGCGGTCTGCGAGGTCAAGACCCGTTCCGAGCGGGGGTTCCAGCAGCCCAGCGAAGCCATCGACCAGGCCAAGGCCGCCCGGCTCCAACGCCTTGCCGAGCGCTGGATGGCCGAGCGATGGCCCGGTCACTTCGCCAGGCTGGCCGGCCCCGGGTACCAGCCCGCTCCCGCCGACCCGCAGTGGCCGCCGATCCCGCCCGGCGGCGTCCGGATCGACCTCGTGGCCGTGATCAACCGGGTCCGCGGCGCGGCCTCGGTCGACCACCTGCGGGGGGTGGTCTGAGATGGCCTTCGCCCGTACCTGCTCCGTCGCCCTGGTCGGCGTCGACGGCGTGATCGTCGAGGTCCAGGCCGATCTGGAGCCGGGAGTCGCCGCGTTCGCCCTGGTCGGCCTGCCCGACAAAGCCCTGTCCGAGGCCCGCGACCGGGTGCGGGCGGCCGTCGTCAACAGCGGGGAGGCCTGGCCCCAGCGGAAGCTGACGGTGGGGCTCAGCCCCGCCTCCGTCCCCAAGAGCGGCAGCGGCTTCGACCTCGCCGTCGCCTGCGCCGTCCTCGCCGCCGCCGAGCGGTTGGACCCGTCGGCCATCGCCGATCTGCTGATCATCGGCGAGCTGGGGCTGGACGGCCGGGTGCGTCCGGTGCGCGGTGTGCTCCCGTCGGTCCTGGCCGCGGCCGACGCCGGGTACCAGCGGGTCGTGGTGGCCGAGCGGACCGCGGCCGAGGCCTCGCTGGTCCCGGGCGTCACCGTCATCGGGGTGCGCAGCCTGCGCCAGCTGGTCGCCGTCCTCACCGGTGCCCCCGAGCCGGAGGAGCCACCGGATCCGATCGCCGGCTGTCCGGACCCGGTGATGGCCGGGCTGATGCTCCCCACCGCGGGTGTGCGCGGACTGCCCGACGACAGGACGTCACGCCTCGACCTGGCCGATGTGGCCGGCCAGTACGAGGCCCGTCGAGCCCTGGAGATCGCTGCCGCGGGCGGTCACCACCTCTACCTCAAGGGCCCGCCGGGAGCCGGGAAGACGATGCTGGCGGAGCGACTCCCGGCGCTGCTGCCGCCGCTGACCCAGAAGGAGGCCCTGGAGGTCACCGCCGTGCACTCCGTGGCGGGGCTCCTCCCGGCCGGCAGGCCGCTGATCGACAGCCCGCCGTACTGCGCTCCGCACCACTCGACCACCATGCCGGCGATCGTCGGCGGCGGCAGCGGCCTGCCCAGACCGGGCGCGGTCTCCTTGGCGCACAGGGGAGTCCTGTTCCTCGACGAGGCCCCGGAGTTTCCGGTCCGGGTGCTCGACGCACTGCGCCAGCCACTGGAGTCGGGCGAGGTGGTGATCGCCCGGTCGGCCGGATCGCTCCGGCTCCCGGCCAGGTTCCTGCTCTGCCTGGCGGCCAACCCGTGCCCGTGCGGGCGGCACTCGCGCCGCGGAGAGGGCTGCGAATGCACCCCCGCGATGGTCAGCCGGTACCAGGGGAGACTCTCCGGTCCGCTGCTCGACCGGGTCGATCTCCAGGTCCAGGTGGCCCCCGTGACCAGGGTCGAGCTCATGGAGAGGGACACCACGGCGGAGAGCACGGAGGTCGTCGCGGCCAGGGTGCTGGCCGCGCGGGAGCGTGCGGCGGCCCGGCTGGCGCACACCCCGTGGCGTACCAACGCCGAGGTGCCCGGCCATGAGCTGCGCACCCGCTGGCAGCTCGCGTCCGGCGCGTTGAACGACGCCGCGTGCCAACTGGAGCGGGGGCTGCTGACCGCCCGTGGCCTGGACCGGGTGCTCCGGGTCGCCTGGACGGTCGCCGACCTCGCCGGCCGGGACCGCCCGGACCAACGGGACGTGCGAACGGCCCTTGTGCTGCGGACCGGTGTCGAACGCGGGCTGCCGCTGACCGAGCGGGCCTTCGGCCGGTTCGGCGTCGGCCGGGCGGCGGTGGACGCACCGAAGCACTCGCCGAAGGGCGGGAAGGCGGCCCGAGCCAGCCCTGCCGACAACGGCGGATGACCGTGGATCAGCGGACCAGGACACGAAGGGACCAGACCGTGAACCAGACGATCAACCACCGACAGCCTCCGCCCGGGTCTGCCGCCGAGGCCGGGCCCGAGCGATTGGCCAGGGCGGCGCTGAGCCGGCTCAGCGAGCCGGGCGACGCCGTCCTGGGACGATGGCTCTCCCAACTCGCCGCCGCCGACGTCGTCCAGGCGATCAGGGACGGCACCGTACCCGACCATCCGGGGCTGGACGCGGACAGGCTCGCGGCCTACCGGGCCAGACTCGTGGACGTGGACCCCGTCTCCGACCTGGAGCGGGTGCGAACCGCCGGTGGACGCTTCATCATTCCGGGCGACACGGAGTGGCCCAGCCAGCTGGACGACCTCGGGGGCGGGCGGCCGATCGGGCTCTGGCTGGCCGGGACGGGTTCGCTGCGCCTGCTGGCCCTGCGTTCGGTGGCGGTCGTCGGCGCACGGGCCTGCACGGCGTACGGCGCACACGTGGCAGGGGAGTTGTCGGCGGAACTCGCAGAGCGCGGATGGGTCGTGGTCTCCGGCGCGGCGTACGGGATCGACGCCTCGGCCCACCGGGGTGCGCTGGCCGTCGGTGGTATGACCATCGGCGTTCTCGCCTGCGGCGTCGACGTCGCCTACCCGCGCGGCAACTCCGAGCTGATCCGGCGGATCGCCTCGCAGGGGCTCCTGCTGAGCGAACTCCCGCCGGGCGAGCACCCGACCCGGTTCCGGTTCGTGCTGCGCAACCGGGTCATCGCGGCGCTCACCCGGGGCACGGTGGTGGTCGAGGCGGCGCTGCGCAGTGGAGCGCTCAGCACGGCCAGACGCGCCCGTGACCTCAACCGGCACACCATGGGCGTCGCCGGTCCGGTGACGTCGGAGCTCTCCGCCGGAGTGCACGCCCTGATCCGCGGCGGAGCCACCCTGGTCACCGACGCGTCCGAGGTGGCCGAGCTGATCGGGGCGATCGGCGACGACCTGGCGCCGCAGCGAAGTGGTCCGGTGCTGCCCAGGGACCTGCTGGAGCCGGCGGTGGCCCGGGTGCTGGAGGCCGTGCCCGCCACCGCGGAGGGTGCCCCGGTGGAACGGCTGGCCCGGAAGGCCGGACTGCCGCCGGACGAAGTGCTCAACCGGCTCTACGAGTTGGGGTCGCTCGGCTATGTCGAGCGGCACGGCGCGCACTGGCGACTGGTGCGGAGAAGGGGAGGCGACTGACCGGAGCGGGGGCGCGGTGCGAGCCCGGCGGCGTGGGCGAGCGCAGGGGACAGAACGGATGAGAACGAGAGGGAGAGGGAGGGACGCAGGGAAGGCGAGGCTGGGAGATGGCCGAGCAAAGGCCCGGTGACGACCGGGAAGGGCGGAGGTAAAGGGGTGAGGAGAGTGGCTCGCCCGGATCCGGCACTGTCTCCGGTCCCCGGATCCGGTGACACGAACGCCACCGGTTCGGGGGACGACCGAGTGGCGGTAGCACATTGCAGTGAGTCGGTCACGCTACGCTCGCCATGCCTTCCCTATCAGCACATGACTCGGCAGAACGGCGCAGACCAACGCATGCCCACACACATTCCCGGACACAGAGTGACCGGTGGCGCTCGGTCCTCGGGGGGGCCGCGGACCGAGCGGCGCCCCGCGACCGAGTTTCCGCCCAAAGCGACGGGCGCGATGGGGGCCCTCGCCCGGCAGGGCGGTCGGCCGGCACACACCGGGGCGTACGCGGACCGGACGGACGCGCCCGGTGCGCCGGACGCCCCCGAACAGCTCGTCACCTCTGAACAGCTCGCCGCCCCTGCGCGGCCAAGTACCCCGGATCAGCGCGGCGCCTCCGAGCAGCACCGTGCCTCCGAGCACCCGGATGTTCCCGACCAGCCGGGCGCCCCGGGCGAGAGCGTGGTGCCCCCGCCCGCAGAGGCGCCCGCTCCACGGCGGGCGGCGGGCGGCCAGGACCGCACGGCGCTCGAAGAGCTCTGGCGCTCCTACAAGGAGACGAGTGACCAGCGGCTCCGGGAGCAGCTGATCCTGCACTACTCACCACTCGTCAAATACGTGGCGGGTCGGGTCGGCGTCGGCCTGCCCTCCAATGTCGAGCAGGCCGACTTCGTCTCGTCCGGCGTCTTCGGACTGATCGACGCGATCGAGAAGTTCGACATCGACCGCGCCATCAAGTTCGAGACGTACGCCATCAGCCGGATCCGCGGCGCGATCATCGACGAGCTGCGGGCCCTGGACTGGATCCCGCGCTCGGTGCGACAGAAGGCCAAGGCCGTCGAGCGGACGTACGCGACGCTGGAAGCGCGGCTGCGCCGCACGCCGCACGATCCCGAGGTCGCGGCCGAGATGGGCATCGCGATCGAGGACCTGCACACGATCTTCAGTCAGCTCTCCCTCGCCAACGTGGTGGCGCTCGACGAACTCCTCCACCCGGGCGCGGAGAGCGGGGACCGGCCGAGCCTGGTGGACACCCTGGAGGACCACGGCGCGGAGAACCCCGTGGAGGTGGCCGAGGACCGGGAGCTGCGCAGGCTGCTGGCCCAGGCGGTGAACACCCTCCCCGAGCGGGAGAAGACGGTGGTGACGCTCTACTACTACGAGGGGTTGACCCTCGCCGAGATCGGCCAGGTCCTGGGGGTGACGGAGAGCAGGGTCAGCCAGATCCACACCAAGTCGGTACTGCAGCTGCGGGCCAAGCTGTCCGACATCCGTTAGCGCGCCCCGCCCCGCCCGCGAGCTCCCGCCTCGTACGCGCCTCCACACCTCCGCCGCCTGCACGCCTTCGCCCGCGCATACGCGCCTGCACGCTCGCACGCGTCTGCACGTGTCTGCAGGCCTCCGGCTGCACCTCAGGTCTCACCGCCGGTTTCGCCTCCGGCTCCACCTCCACTGACCGTCCGCCCGGGTGAGCCCACCCGGCTCCACCCTGCTCCGCCCGGCCTTCCGGCCTGGTCGCGCGCTGCGGATCGTCCTTGTGCGCGGCGCCGTATCGGCCGGATGTAGGGCTCCGTACAGTGGGAGGGTGCCGAAGATCCGAGCGGCCACTTTGGCCGAGCATCGCCAGCTGCAGCGGGCAGCACTCCTCGACGCTGCCCGCAGCCTCCTCACCGAGGGAGGCATGGAGGCCCTGACCTTCCCCGCGCTCGCGGCACGCACCGGGCTGGCGCGTTCCTCGGTCTACGAGTACTTCCGTTCCCGCGCTGCGGTGGTCGAGGTGCTCTGCGAGGTCGACTTCCCGCTCTGGGCTGCCGAGATCGAGGCCGGCATGGAGAGCAGCGACAGTGCGGCGGGCCGGATCGAGGCGTACGTCCGGGGTCAGCTCGCGCTGGCCGGGGACCCGCGCCACCGGGCGGTGACGGCGATCTCGGTACTGGAGCTGGACGAGGCAGCGCGCGAGCGCATCCGGGCGGCGCACGGAAAGCTGGTCGGTCTGGTGATCCAGGCCCTGGAGGACCTCGGCCACGAGCAGCCGCGGCTGGCGGCGGCACTGCTCCAGGGGATCGTGGAGGCCGCTGTCCGGCAGGCCGAGCAACGGGCCGCCGGCCCGGCCGAGGGCCCGGACGTGATCGCCGACGCCGCCGTCGCCCTCGCGCTGCACGGCCTGGGCGGGAGCCGGGTGGAGACGGGCTCACCGGTCGCGGCCGAGCGGTAGCAGCCGTGACGCACCCCCGCCGAGCAGTGCCGGAGGGTCGAGGTAGCGCTCGCCGCGGAGCAGCCCCCAGTGCAGGCAGTCGCGGCCGGCGCAGTGACCGGTGCCGGGAGCGAGCTGTCCGATCACCTGGCCGGCCGCAACTGCGGTGCCCACGGGGACGGTGCCGGTGACGGGCAGGTAGGTGGTCCGCAGCGGGGGAGTGCCGGATGCGGGGTGCGTGACGGTAACCACGGGCCGGCCGGCCACGACACCGGAGAACGAGATCACGCCCGGCGCCGCGGCGCGGATGTCCGAGCCGGGGGCGGCAGCCAGATCGACGCCCCGGTGGCCGGCGGCCCATGGCGTCGGCGGCGCCTCGAACCGCGCCACCAGCGCGCCCGGCCCGCCCACCGGCCACGCCCGCCCGGAGCCGGGGTCACTCGCAGCGCCGGCCCCACCCCTGCCCAGCGGGGCACCTCTGCGAAGAGGGGTACCTCCGCCAACGGCTCCATTCGAGTCCCCGCCCCAGTCCCCGCCCCCACCCCCGCTCCCACCTCCACCTCCACCTCCGCCGACGCCAACGTCCGCGCCCGTCGCGTGTCCCGCCGGAGCGGGCAGCATGACCAGCAGCAGAGCTGTCAGCACCAGCAACGCCAACAGAGCCGGCCGGTGGTCGTGTCCCGGCCCGGGCGGTTGAGGTGCCGGCGAGGGTGAGGGCGACGCTGATGATGAGGGGGACGGCACCGCCGCGACCGGGCGGGAGGCGCCCGCCGACCCGACGGCAGGGACTCCGGTGACGGAAGGGATTCCGGCGTGAGAACCGGCGATGCCGGCGGCAGCACTCATGCGCACGAGACTCCCCGGAGCCCGCCGCCCCGGCCAGCCCCGCACCGATTCCTGTGGACAAGCGGCCCCTGTGGACAATCACCGTCCCCCCAACGGGTGTACCCGGGCCCCGGCGCCCACCCAAGACGCCCTTACCGCCACGCCCACCCACGTACACGCGCGGGACCCCACGCCCGTCCACGCCCACCCCACGCCCGCCCCACCCGGGTCCGTCCACATCCACCCGTGTCCGCACGCCCACCCCCACGCCAACGCCCACGCCCACCCACCTGCCCCCGCGGCACCGCACCCCCACGCCCGCCCACCTGCACCCGCGGCACCGCACGCCCACCCGCCGCAAGCCACCCCGCGACGCACCCTCCCCCTCTCCCACCGTCCCCACCCTCACCTCCGTTCCCATCCCGCTGGAGTCGCCCGCCGCTCGGCGCTTCCCGTACACTTCACACGCGACCCGGTCCGCCGGGTCGACTTCGCACGCCCCGCCACCGGTGGACGGATGCGGCTCAGCCGCCGCCCCCGCCAGGTGCGAGTGCCGCTCGGTCCGCCGAGCCCGAACCGGTCCCCGGACCACTCGGGCCGAAGCGGCTCGGCACGTTCGGGGCGTCAGGCGTGGCTGTCACCTGGCTGCCACGGACAAAACCGAGCCTGACCCGGCCGTATGCAGACGCCCGAGCGGTGAGCGCCATCGCGCGAACCACGACGTCGGCTGCGCGAGACCCGGGCGCAACACCTTAGGAGTACGGCTATGGCCGTCGTCACGATGCGGGAGCTGCTGGAGAGCGGCGTCCACTTCGGTCACCAGACCCGCCGCTGGAACCCGAAGATGAAGCGCTTCATCATCACCGAGCGCAACGGCATCTACATCATCGACCTCCTGCAGTCGCTGAACTACATCGACCGCGCCTTCGAGTTCATCAAGGAGACCGTTGCCCACGGCGGCAGCGTCCTCTTCGTCGGCACGAAGAAGCAGGCCCAGGAGGCCATCGCCGAGCAGGCCACCCGCGTGGGCATGCCCTACGTGAACCAGCGCTGGCTCGGCGGCATGCTGACCAACTTCTCGACCGTCTACAAGCGCCTGCAGCGCCTCAAGGAGCTCGGCGAGCTGGACTTCTCGGACGTGGCCGGCTCCGGCCTCACCAAGAAGGAGCTCCTGGTCCTCCAGCGCGAGCACGACAAGCTGGAGAAGACCCTCGGCGGTATCCGCGACATGCAGCGCGTTCCCAGCGCCGTCTGGATCGTGGACACCAAGAAGGAGCACATCGCGGTCGGCGAGGCCCGGAAGCTCAACATCCCGGTCGTCGCCATCCTCGACACCAACTGTGACCCCGACGAGGTCGACTACAAGATCCCGGGCAACGACGACGCGATCCGCTCCGTCACCCTGCTGACCCGCGTGATCGCCGACGCCGTCGCCGAGGGCCTGAAGTCCCGCGCCGGTGTCGCCAAGGGCGACGCCAAGGCCGAGCCGGGCGCCGACCAGCCGCTGGCCGACTGGGAGAAGGACCTCATCGAGGGCGAGAAGAAGGCCGAGGAGGCCCCCGCCGCCGCCGAGGCTCCGGCTGCTGAGGCCCCCGCCGCCGAGGCCCCCGCTGCTGAGGCCCCCGCCGCCGAGGCTCCGGCCGAGCAGGCCTGACGTACCAAGGGTGAGGGGTATCCGCCGGCACGACACCGGTTGGTGCCCCTCTCTCCCGCGCCGGGACCGAACCAGCGGTCCCGGCGCAACCCCACGCAGACACGCGAGACGCGAGAAGAGATTCACACCATGGCGAACTTCACCGCCGCGGACGTCAAGAAGCTCCGTGAGCTCACCGGCGCCGGCATGATGGACTGCAAGAAGGCCCTGGACGAGGCCGAGGGCAACGTCGAGAAGGCCGTCGAGCTCCTGCGCATCAAGGGCCAGAAGGGCGTTGCCAAGCGCGAGGGCCGTGACGCCTCCAACGGCGCCGTCGCCGCGCTGATCGCCGAGGACAAGAAGTCCGGCGTTCTGGTCGAGCTCAACTGCGAGACCGACTTCGTCGCCAAGGGCGACAAGTTCGTCGAGGTCGCCGACGCGATCGCCGCCCACGTCGCCAAGTCCGCCCCGGCCGACCTGGACGCCGCCCTGGCTTCCGAGATCGAGGCCGGCAAGACCGTCCAGCAGTTCGTGGACGAGGCCAACGCGACCCTGGGCGAGAAGATCGTCCTCCGTCGCTTCGCCCAGTTCGACGGTGACGGCTTCGTCGCGGTCTACCTGCACAAGACCAGCCCCGACCTGCCGCCGGCCGTCGGCGTCCTGGTCGAGCTGGACAAGGAGAACGCCGACGTCGCCAAGGACGTCGCGCAGCACATCGCCGCCTTCGCGCCGAAGTACCTCTCCCGCGAGGACATCCCGGCCGAGGACATCGAGAACGAGCGCCGCGTCGCCGAGGCCACCGCTCGCGAGGAGGGCAAGCCGGAGGCCGCCCTCTCGAAGATCGTCGAGGGTCGCGTCACCGGCTTCGTGAAGGAGAACTCCGTCCTGGAGCAGGCCTTCGCGAAGGACAACAAGAAGACCGTCGCCAAGGTCCTCGAGGAGAACGGCGTCGCCCTCAAGCGCTTCGCCCGCTTCCGCGTCGGCGCCTGAGCCACGTTCCCAACGGACTCCCGGCACGCTTAGGCTGGGAACCGCCCCCGCCCGCTGACCAGGGCGGGAGGGACGCGCCGAACGGGCTCACCCAGCGTCATCCGTCTATGGGCGGGCCGCGTCGGCACCATGAACGACGAGGAGGCCATTGCCGTGCAGGACACCGTACCGGTTCCCGCGGCAGTGGCCTCCTCGCGTGTACGCGCGGGCCTGGGATCCGTACCCCAGCGCCTGTGAACCAGTAGGTGTGTAGAAGGAGAAGTCCATGCAGGAGACGCAGGAGACCGCGCAGGACCCGCAGGCCGGCTCGCGCCGCCGGGTGCTGCTGAAGCTGTCCGGTGAGGCCTTCGCCGGTGGCGGCGGGCTCGGCGTCGACCCGGACGTCGTGCACGCGATCGCCCGCGAGATCGCCACCGTCGTCCGCGCCGGTACCGAGGTGGCGGTCGTCATCGGTGGTGGCAACTTCTTCCGCGGCGCCGAGCTGCAGGTCCGCGGCATGGACCGGGCCCGTTCGGACTACATGGGCATGCTCGGCACCGTGATGAACTGCCTCGCGCTGCAGGACTTCCTGGTCAAGGAAGGCATCGAGACCCGGGTCCAGACCGCCATCACCATGGGCCAGGTCGCCGAGCCGTACCTGCCGCTGCGCGCCGTCCGGCACCTGGAGAAGGGCCGTGTCGTGATCTTCGGCGCGGGGATGGGCATGCCCTACTTCTCCACCGACACCACGGCCGTCCAGCGGGCCCTGGAGATCCACGCCGACGTCCTGCTGATGGGCAAGAACGGCGTGGACGGCGTCTACGACTCCGACCCCCGGACCAACCCGGACGCGGTCAAGTTCGACGCGCTGGAGTACTCCGAGGTCATCGCCCGTGACCTCAAGGTCGCCGACCTCACCGCGATCACGCTGTGCAAGGACAACAACCTCCCGATGCTCGTCTTCGAGCTGCTGGCGGAGGGCAATATCGCGCGTGCGGTGAAGAGTGAGAAGATCGGCACACTCATCAGCCAGGATTCTGTCCGGGCCTGAGCAGCAGTCAGCCGTACGGGAGGGCGCCGGCACCGCGACCGGCGCCCTCCACACCGCGACCGGCTTCGACGCCGACACCGGTCGGGACACCAGCAGATGAACCGGACAGGGAGTACACAGTGATCGAAGAGACCCTCCTCGAGGCCGAGGAGAAGATGGAGAAGGCCGTCGAGGTCGCCAAGAACGACTTCGCCGCCATCCGCACCGGCCGCGCGCACCCGGCGATGTTCGCCAAGATCGTGGCCGAGTACTACGGCGCCGTGACGCCGATCAACCAGCTGGCCTCCTTCTCCGTGCCGGAGCCGCGGATGGCGGTCGTCGCGCCGTTCGACAAGACCGCGCTGAAGGCCATCGAGCAGGCGATCCGCGACTCCGACCTCGGCGTCAACCCGAGCAACGACGGTTCCATCATCCGGGTGGTGCTCCCCGAGCTCACCGAGGAGCGTCGCCGCGAGTACATCAAGGTCGCCCGCGGCAAGGGCGAGGACGCCAAGGTCTCGATCCGCTCCGTGCGCCGCAAGGCGAAGGACGCCATCGACAAGCTGGTCAAGGACGGCGAGATCGGCGAGGACGAGGGCCGCCGCGCGGAGAAGGAGCTCGACGACACCACGGCCAAGTACGTGGCCGGCGTCGACGAGCTGCTGAAGCACAAGGAAGCCGAGCTGCTCGAAGTCTGATGAACGACGCCCCTGACGCCCCCGGCTACTGGGGCCCATCCGACCAGCAGTACCCGCAGTACCAGCCGCACCCCCCGTACCAGCCGGCCGCGCCGGGCGCTGCTGCGGGTGACCCCGGACACCGAACGGGTCACTCGCAGCAGCCTCAGGTGTACTGGGGTGGTGACGCGGAGGAGACTCAGGTCATGCCTCCCGTACCGGCCGACCCAGGGCCCGACCCCGTCGAGGGGCCGGCCCGGGAGGCCGGGCGGCTGAGCGGCCCGCTGTTCCGGGACGAACAGCCCCGGACGGCGGTGCCGGGTGCGGCGGAGACGGTCGTGCTGCGCGCGATCACCGACGACGTCGCCCCCACCCCCGGCCACGGCGGACAGCCGCCGTACCCGGGGGCTCCGGCGTACCCCGCGCCGCCGCAGAGCCACGCGGCGGCCGGGCGGCCCCACCCTGTGCCGTCGTCCCCCCCAGGGCAGGAGACACCCGTGACCCAGCCCGACCCGCAGCCGCAGCCGCGCAAGCAGCGCGGTGGTCGCAACCTCCAGGCCGCCATAGGCGTGGGGGTCGGCCTCGGCGCGGTGATCATCGCCTCGCTGTTCGTCGTCAAGGCGCTGTTCCTGGTCGTGGTGATGGCGGCCGTGTCGGTCGGCGTCTGGGAGCTGACCAGCCGGCTGTCCGAGCGCAAGGAGATCAAGGCGCCGCTGATCCCGCTGGTCGCGGGCGGCATCGCGATGATCGCCACCGGCTACTGGTCCGGCGTGCAGTGGGCCGCGGCCTCGCTGGCGCTGACCGGGTTGGCGGTGATGGTCTGGCGGATGGCCGAGCCGCCGGAGAACTACCTGCGCGACATAACGGCCGGCATCTTCACCGCCTTCTACGTCCCGTTCCTGGCCACCTTCGTGGCGCTGATGCTGGCGGCCGACGACGGCCCGCAGCGGATCGTCCTGTTCCTGATCGTCACCGTCTGCAGCGACACCGGCGCCTACGCGGTGGGCTACAAGTTCGGCAGGACCAAGCTGGCCCCGACGATCAGCCCGGGCAAGACCCGCGAGGGCCTGGCCGGCGGCATCGGGCTGTCGATGCTGGCGGGCGCGCTGCTGATGCAGCTGATCATCGACGGCGGAAGCTGGTGGCAGGGCCTGATCCTCGGCGGCTGCGCGGCGGTGGTCGCGACCCTGGGCGACCTGGGCGAGTCGATGATCAAGCGCGACCTCGGCATCAAGGACATGGGCACGCTGCTGCCCGGTCACGGCGGCATCATGGACCGGCTGGACTCGCTCCTGCCGACCGCTCCGGTGGTCTGGCTGCTGCTGGCGGCCTTCGTCGGCAGCTGACCGCCGCGCACCCATCCGTACGAAGGCCCCGGACGACCGCAAGCCCGAGCGGTCGTCCTGGGCCTTCGCCGTGCGCCGGGACTTCGCCGTGCCGCGGGGTCTTCGCCGGGCTCCCCGGGCGTTCGCCCCATCGCCGCGGGTCTTCGCCCTACCGCCGGGGGCTTCGCCGTCGGCCCACCCCTTGACGTCTGCGACACTGGAACAACCATGCCTAAGCCCGGAGAACTCACCTTTGTCGCGCCGCGCGGCGCCAAGCCCCCGCGACACCTCGCCGACCTGAGCCCCGCCGAGCGCAAGGAGGCCGTCGCCGAGCTGGGCGAGCAGCCGTTCCGCGCGAAGCAGCTCTCCAACCACTACTTCGGCCGGATGTCGAACGACCCGGAGGCCTGGACGGACATTCCCGCCGCCAGCCGGGGGAAGCTCACCGAGAGCCTGATGCCCGAGCTGATGTCGGTCGTCCGGCACGTCTCGTGCGACGACGACACCACCCGCAAGACGCTCTGGAAGCTGTTCGACGGCACGCTGGTCGAGTCGGTGCTGATGCGCTACCCCGACCGGGTCACGATGTGCATCAGCTCGCAGGCCGGCTGCGGCATGAACTGCCCGTTCTGTGCGACCGGCCAGGCCGGACTGACCCGCAACCTCTCCACCGCCGAGATCGTCGAGCAGATCGCCGCCGGCATGCGTGCGCTCAAGGCCGGCGAGATCCCGGGCGGCGAGGCGCGCCTGTCCAACGTGGTCTTCATGGGCATGGGCGAGCCGCTGGCCAACTACAACCGCGTGCTGGCCGCGATCCGCCGCCTCACCGACCCGGCGCCGGACGGCTTCGGCCTCTCCCAGCGCGGCATCACCGTCTCCACCGTCGGCCTCGTCCCGGCGATGAACCGGCTCGCCGACGAGGGCCTGTCCTGCCGGCTGGCGCTGTCGCTGCACGCCCCGGACGACGAGCTGCGCGACGAGCTGGTGCCGGTCAACACCCGCTGGAAGGTCGCCGAGGTGCTCGACGCGGCGTGGAACTACGCGGAGAAGTCCGGCCGCCGGATCTCCATCGAGTACGCGCTGATCAAGGACATCAACGACCAGGCGTGGCGGGCGGACCTGCTGGGCCGGCTGATCAAGAACCACCGGGTGCACGTCAACCTGATCCCGCTGAACCCGACCCCGGGGTCCAAGTGGACGGCCTCCCGGCCCGAGGACGAGCGCGAGTTCGTCCGACGGCTCCAGGCCCACGGCGTGCCCACCACGGTCCGGGACACCCGCGGCCAGGAGATCGACGGCGCCTGCGGCCAGCTCGCCGCGGCGGGCTGAGGCAGCCGCCCCGCCCCCCGGGGCGGCTCAGCGGAGCCCGGCGGCCGCCAGGGCGGCGGTCAGCCCGCCGGTGACCAGGAGGACGGTGCCGACCGCCAGCGTCCGCAGCGCCACCGCCCCGGCCAGCAGCCGGGGCGAGGCGCCGAGCCGCAGCAGCGCGTCGGCGACGTCCCGGCGGGCGCTGCGCAGCTCGGCCAGCCGGGCCGCGACGGCGGCCGCGGTGCAGCCCAGCACCAGGCAGGCCTCCATCGCGGGCAGGGCGTCGGCGCTGTCCGGCGTTCCGATCCAGTAGCGGACGGTGGTGAGCACCAGCGCGAGCGCCAGGGTGAGCACGGCCAGCGGGGGCCCGAGCCGGCGGGCCTGCGCGGTCAGGCCCCGCCCGGCCAGCAGCCGCAGCGGGGTGGGCCGGCCGAGGGCGAGCAGCCGGCCGGTCCAGGAGAGCAGCGGGCCGGTCAGCAGAGCGAGGCCGAGGGCGCCGGCGGCCCAGCCGCCGAGGGCGGCGGCGCTGGTGTTGCCGAGCCCGGCCGGCAGGTGGATCGGGCGGCCGTCGGCGGGGGCACCGGGCCGCAGGGCGATCAGTTCCAGGGCGAGTCCGATCACCGCCAGGCCGACCGGCAGTGCGATCCGCAGCGGGCCGAAGCCGGTCCGGACCGGCCGCGGGCGGCCGGGCAGGGTCTCGGCGAGCGGTACGGCGCCTGCCGCGGAGATCCCGGCGGTGAGCGGTACGAGGGCGAGCAGGGTGACCGGCGCGGCGGCCGGCAGTTCGACGCCCATCCCGAGGTCGGCGGCGAGCGAGGGTCCGGCGATGTCGTTGCGCAGGACGAGGAAGAGCAGCAGGGTCAGCACGGCGCCGAGCGTGCAGGCGAGCGCGACCTCGCCGGCGATCAGGGCCCGGATCCGGGCCGAGCCGGCTCCGGCGGCGGTGAGGCCGGTGATCCTCTCGGGCCGTTGCGCGGGGACCGCGCGGGCGGCGACGGCGGCGAACCAGGCGACGGCGGCCAGCGGTGGCAGGCACCAGAGCAGCCGGGCGACGGTGTCCGCGCCGCCCGGCGGGTCGCTCATCGCCCGGCCGAGGGCCCGCAGCAGGAAGGCGGCGACGACCGCGCCGGCCACGGCGGTGAGCAGCCAGCGGCCGAGGTCGAGCACCCGGTAGCCCCGGGCCAGACGGAGATAGAACACGTCGACTCTTTCAGCGGCGGGGCCGCGTCAGCGGCGGGTGGCCGACACGGCGGACGCCCCGGTGGCTCCCGGCGTCCCGGTGGCTCCCGGCCCGGCGGTGGCCGCGGCCGTCCCGGTGTGCCCGGCGGCCGGCGCGGTGGTGCGCGGGACGGGCGCGACGGGGGCGGCGAGGCGTCCGTCGACGAGGGCGACGGTGCGGTCCGCGAACCGGACGAGTTCGGGGTCGTGGGTGGCCAGGACGAGGGTGAGCTGGTGGGAGCGGGCCGCGCTGGTCAGTATCCGCAGGACCTGGTCGGCGGCCTCGCGGTGGAGCGGGGCGGTGGGGTCGTCGGCGAAGACGACCGGCGGCAGCGGGGCGAGCGCGCGGGCGACGGCGATCCGCTGGCGCTGGCTCTGGATCAGCCGGTCGGGCCGCAGCCGGGAGGCGGCCCCGATGTCGAGCCGTTGCAGCCACTCGTCGGCGGCGGTGTACGCGGCCTTGTTGCCGGCGCCGGCCAGCAGCAGTGGCAGGGCGACGTTCTCCCGGGCCGTCAGCTCGGGGACCAGGTGCGGTTCGGAGCCGACGAAGCCGAAGCGGTCGCGGCGCAGCCGTTCACGGCCGGCCCGGCCGAGGGTGTGGACGGGGGCGCTGTTGAACCAGACCTCGCCCTCGTCGACCGGGAGGAGGGCCGAGAGGCAGCCGAGCAGGGTGCTCTTGCCCGAGCCTCGTGGGCCGGTGACGGCGAGCACCTCGCCCTCCCGGACGCCGAGCGAGATACCGCGCAGGGCGGGGGTGCCGTGATGGGACTTGACGATCCCCCGGGCCCACAGCACGTCGTTGTCAGGCGGGGCCGCTGACATGAGGTTCCATCCTGGGTGGCCGCAGGGATATGACAGTCGTCAGATTAGAACGATCGGGCCCCGGCGCGGTTGCGGCGCACTGGTCCATCAAGGGCAAATCACCCGTAATCAGGCGTGTTTGATTGGTCTCCGCTACGGATTCCGGGTGGCGGACGGGGCGGGAAGCACCGAAGGGCGGCCCCGCCGGGAAGCAGGGCCGCCCTTCGGCGGAGGGTGAGGAAGAAGGATCAGGTCGTCAGATCTTCGCCCACGCGTCGGTGAGGCTGGTCCGCAGGATCTGCTCGATCTCGTCGAAGGTCGACTGGTCGGAGATCAGCGGCGGGGCCAGCTGGACGACCGGGTCGCCACGGTCGTCGGCGCGGCAGTACAGGCCGTTGTCGAAGAGCGCCTTCGACAGGAAGCCGTAGAGCACGCGCTCCACCTCGTCGTCGTTGAACGACTCCTTGGTGACCTTGTCCTTCACGAGCTCGATGCCGTAGAAGTACCCGTTGCCGCGGACGTCGCCGACGATCGGCAGGTCGCGCAGCTTGTTCAGGGTGCCGAGGAAGGCGGCCTCGTTGTCGAGGACGTGCTGGTTCAGGCCCTCGCGCTCGAAGATGTCGAGGTTGGCCAGCGCCACCGCGGAGGAGACCGGGTGGCCACCGAAGGTGTAGCCGTGCAGGAAGGTGTTGTCACCCTTGTAGAACGGCTCGGCGATGCGGTCCGAGATGATCGTGGCGCCGATCGGGGAGTAGCCCGAGGTCATGCCCTTGGCGCAGGTGATCATGTCGGGCTGGTAGCCGAACTTGTCGGCGCCGAACATGGTGCCCAGGCGGCCGAAGGCGCAGATGACCTCGTCCGAGACCAGCAGCACGTCGTGGCGGTCGCAGATCTCGCGCAGGCGCTGGAAGTACCCGGGCGGCGGCGGGAAGCAGCCACCGGCGTTCTGCACCGGCTCGACGAAGACGGCGGCGACGGTCTCGGCGCCCTCGTTGAGGATGGCCACCTCGATCTCGTCGGCGCACCAGCGGCCGTAGGCCTCGGGGTCGACCGTGCCGTCGGGGCCGGCCAGGAACGCCGGGGCGCGGTAGATGTTGGTGTTCGGGGCCTTGTGGGTGCCCGGCACCAGCGGCTCGAACGGGGCCTTCAGGCCCGGCAGGCCGGTGATCGACAGGGCGCCCTGGGGGGTGCCGTGGTAGGCGACGGCGCGCGAGATGACCTTGTACTTGGTCGGCTTGCCGGTCAGCTTGAAGTACTGCTTGGCGAGCTTCCAGGCGGTCTCGACGGCCTCGCCGCCACCGGTGGAGAAGAAGACCTTGTTCAGGTCGCCCGGGGCGTAGTTGGCCAGGCGCTCGGCCAGCTCGACGGCCTTCGGGTGGGCGTAGCTCCACACCGGGAAGAAGGCGAGCTTCTTGGCCTGCTTGGCGGCGGCCTCGGCGAGCTCCTCGCGGCCGTGACCGGCCTGGACGACGAACAGGCCGGCGAGGCCGTCGAGGTACTTGCGCCCCTTGTCGTCCCAGACGTAGGTGCCTTCGCCCTTGACGATCGTCGGCACGGGGGAGTTCTCGTACGACGACATGCGGGTGAAGTGCATCCACAGGTGGTCGTAGGCGGTCTTGGAAAGGTCCTTCTGCGCCGGGTCGGCTGTCATCGGGTGCCCCAGGTGTAGGTCTGTTTCCGGAGCTTCAGGTAAACGAAGCTCTCGGTGCTCCGCACGCCGGGAAGCGCGCGGATGCGCTTGTTGATCATTTCGAGCAGGTGCTCGTCGTCCTCGCAGACCAGTTCGGCCAGGAGGTCGAACGAGCCTGCGGTGCAGACGACGTAGTCGACCTCGTCGAGGGCGGCCAGCGCGTCGGCGACGGGCTCG
This sequence comes from Kitasatospora sp. NPDC056181, assembly GCF_042266225.1. Classification (NCBI taxonomy): domain Bacteria; kingdom Bacillati; phylum Actinomycetota; class Actinomycetes; order Kitasatosporales; family Streptomycetaceae; genus Kitasatospora; species Kitasatospora sp. NPDC056181. Next base: position 17,717 of record NZ_JBHJUK010000015.1, on the reverse strand, counting down.
ATGTCGCCCTCGACCCGGATTCCGACCATCGCCTGGCGGGTGAAGCCGACGGTGAGCGGGTCCGTGACGGCGACGATCTGCATCACGCCCTGGTCGAGCAGCTTCTGGACGCGCTGCCGTACGGCTGCCTCGGACAGGCCCACGGCCTTGCCGATGGCGGCGTACGGGCGGCGCCCGTCCTCCTGGAGCTGCTCGATGATCGCCTTGGAGGCGGCGTCGAGGGGAACGCTGGCGTTCCGGTCGCGGTTGGCCACGCCGCAACTGTGCCTGATCGTTTCTGCGTTCGCAAGCGAGGATGCTGCTGATTTCGTCGCGATCTTGGAGAACGCATACGGATTTCATCGTGAGATCGGAGTTGGTCTGTCGATAACCGCAGCCGTGCGGCTAACCTGGCCTGGTACGCGCGCGGCTCCGCAGCGCAGCGCGCGTTCGCCCAACCAGTGGACCGCGCCGCCACCGGCCCGGCCACTCGGCACCCTTCGTCCGTCGGACCCGCCGACGTACCATGGCGCCGGAATCTGCAACGCCGCAGGCCCAGACCGAGGAGAGACCCGTGAGCGACCTTCGCACGCTGCGCAACTACATCAACGGTGAGTTCGTCGATGCGGCGGACGGCCGCACGCTCGACATCGTGGACCCCACCACCGGCGAGGTCTACGCGACGTCCCCGCTGTCCGGCGCCTCCGACGTCGACGCCGCCATGGCCTCCGCCGCCGCGGCCTTCCCGGTCTGGCGCGACGCCACCCCGAGCACCCGGCAGAAGCTGCTCCTCAAGATCGCGGACGCGGTCGAGGCGCGCGCCGACGAGATCGTCGACGTCGAGGTGCGCAACACCGGCAAGCCCCGCGCGCTGACCCTCTCCGAGGAGATCGGCCCGATGGTGGACCAGATCCGCTTCTTCGCCGGCGCCGCCCGCCTGCTGGAGGGCAAGGCCGCCGGTGAGTACATGGACGGGATGACCTCGATCATCCGCCGCGAGCCGGTCGGCGTCTGCGCCCAGGTCGCGCCGTGGAACTACCCGATGATGATGGCCGTCTGGAAGTTCGCCCCGGCCATCGCCGCCGGCAACACCGTGGTGCTCAAGCCCTCCGACACCACCCCGGCCTCCACCGTGCTGCTCGCCGAGATCATCGGCGGCGTGCTCAAGGACCTGGACCTGCCGGCCGGCGTCTTCAACGTGATCTGCGGTGACCGCGAGACCGGCAAGGCCATGGTCGAGCACCCCACCCCGGCGATGGCCTCCATCACCGGCTCGGTGCGGGCCGGCATCTCGGTCGCCGAGTCCGCCTCCAAGGACGTCAAGCGCGTCCACCTGGAGCTGGGCGGCAAGGCCCCGGTCGTGGTCTTCGAGGACGCCGACATCGCCGAGGCCGTCGAGGGCATCTCGGTGGCCGGCTTCTTCAACGCGGGCCAGGACTGTACGGCCGCCACCCGCGTGCTGGTGCACGAGTCGATCCACGACGCCTTCGTCGAGGCGCTGGCCAAGGCCGCGGCCGAGACCAAGACCGGTGGCGTGGACGACGAGGACGTGCTCTACGGCCCGCTGAACAACGCCAACCAGCTGCAGCAGGTCGTCGGCTTCATCGAGCGCCTGCCCGAGCACGCCAAGGTCGAGGCCGGTGGCCACCGGGTCGGCGACAAGGGCTACTTCTACGCCCCGACCGTCGTCTCCGGCCTGAACCAGGACGACGAGATCATCCAGAACGAGGTCTTCGGCCCGGTCATCACCGTGCAGAAGTTCTCCGACGAGGACCAGGCCGTCGGCTACGCCAACGGTGTGGAGTACGCGCTGGCCTCCTCGGTGTGGACCAAGGACCACGCCCGCGCCATGCGGATGTCGCGCCGGCTGGACTTCGGCTGCGTCTGGATCAACACCCACATCCCGCTGGTCGCCGAGATGCCGCACGGTGGCTTCAAGAAGTCCGGCTACGGCAAGGACCTCTCCTCCTACGGCTTCGAGGACTACACCCGCGTGAAGCACGTCATGACCGCGATCTGACATCGCGGTCTGAAGCACGGATGATCGTGTGATCTGACAACGGGCCCGGGTCGTTTCGACCCGGGCCCTGTGCCTTGTCACCCTGTCGGCCGATCACGTGACCGCCTGACAAGATGAACCTGCACTTCACGGGCGGGACTCCCTAGCCTTGCCGCATGAGCATCCCCACCGCTGACTCAGCCGCCGGCCAGGCCGTCAAGGCCGCCGACCGCGCGCACGTCTTCCACTCGTGGTCCGCCCAGGCGCTGATCGACCCCCTCGCGGTGGCCGGCGCAGAGGGCTCCTACTTCTGGGACTACGAGGGCAACCGCTACCTGGACTTCTCCTCGCAGCTCGTGAACACCAACATCGGGCACCAGCACCCGAAGGTGGTCGCGGCGATCCAGGAGCAGGCCGCGAAGCTCTGCACGATCGCGCCCGGCTTCGCCGTCGAGTCCCGCAGCGAGGCGGCCCGGCTGATCGCCGAGCGCACCCCCGGCGACCTGGACAAGATCTTCTTCACCAACGGCGGGGCCGAGGCCGTCGAGAACGCGATCCGGCTGGCCCGGCTGCACACCGGCCGGCAGAAGGTCATGTCGGCCTACCGCTCCTACCACGGCGCCACCGCCAACGCGATCGCCCTCACCGGCGACCCGCGCCGCTGGGCCAGCGAGACCGGGGTCTCCGGCGTGGTCCACTTCTGGGGCCCGTACGCCTACCGCTCCCACTTCCACGCCGAGAACGAGGCGCAGGAGTGCGAGCGCGCGCTGAAGCACCTGGAGGAGGTGATCGCCTTCGAGGGTCCGGGCACCGTCGCGGCGATCATCCTGGAGACCGTGGTCGGCACCGCCGGCATCCTGATCCCGCCGCAGGGCTACCTGGCCGGGGTGCGCGAGATCTGCGACCGGTACGGGATCGTCTTCATCCTGGACGAGGTGATGGCCGGGTTCGGCCGCACCGGCGCCTGGTTCGCCGCCGACCACTGGGGCGTCACGCCGGACCTGATGACCTTCGCCAAGGGCGTCAACTCGGGCTACGTCCCGCTGGGCGGTGTGGCGATCAGCGCCGAGATCGCCGCCACCTTCGCCGAGCGGCCGTTCCCCGGCGGGCTCACCTACTCCGGCCACCCGCTGGCCTGCGCCTCGGCCGTCGCCACCATCAACGTGATGGAGGAGGAGGGCATCGTCGAGAACGCGAAGCACATCGGCGAGAACGTGCTCGGCCCCGGCCTGCGCGAGCTGGCCGAGCGCCACCCCTCGATCGGCGAGGTGCGCGGCCTCGGCGTGTTCTGGGCGCTGGACCTGGTCAAGGACCGCACCACCCGCGAGCCGCTGGTGCCGTACAACGCGGCCGGCGCCGCCAACGCGCCGATGGCCGAGCTGGCCGCCGCCTGCAAGCAGCGCGGGCTCTGGCCGTTCGTCAACATGAACCGGTTCCACGTCGTCCCGGCGTGCACGGTCACCGAGGAGGAGGCCAAGGCCGGGCTCGCGGTGCTCGACGAGGTGCTGTCGCTCACCGACGCACACACTGTCTGACGTACCGACGGAAGGCCCCGGGTCGCCCGTGCGCCCGGGGCCGTCCCATGCTCCGGAGGCCCCACCATGTCCAGCACCACCCTCACCCGCCGCCCGGCCGGCCGGCGCCGGCCGACCCGCCGCAGCGTGCTCGGCACCGCCGGGCTGCTCGGCCTCGGAAGCCTGACCGGCTGCGGCATCCCGTCCGCGTACGTCGCCGAGGACCGGCGCTCGGCCCCGGACCGCTCCGAGCGCGAGCAGCGGCTGGCCTTCTCCAACTGGACGCAGTACATCGACACCGACGACGAGGGCGGGCGTCCGACCCTCGACGCGTTCACCGAGCGGACCGGGATCCAGGTCACCTACACCGAGGACATCAACGACAACGACGAGTTCTTCGGCAAGATCGGCCCGGTGCTCACCCAGGGCACCGACCCCGGCCGCGACCTCATGGTGGTCAGCGACTGGATGGCCGGGCGGTACGTCTCGCTCGGCTGGGTGCAGACCATGGACCGGGCCAACCTGCCCAACGTCACCGCCCAGCTGGACCCGCAGCTGGCCGACCCGGCGTTCGACCCCGGGCGGCGGCGCAGCGTGCCGTGGCAGTCCGGGATCACCGGCATCGCCTACAACCGCAAGGAGCTCGGCCGGGAGATCCGGTCCACCGCCGACCTCTGGGCGCCCGACCTCAAGGGCCGGGTCACCCTGTTCGCCGGGCTGGACGAGGCGCTCGGCCTGCTGATGCTGGCGCACGGCGCCGACCTCGCGGCCTTCACCGAGGACGACGCGCACCGGGCGATGGACCTGGTGCAGAGGATGGTCGACGCCCGGCACGTCCGCCGGTTCACCGGCAACGACTACACCAGCGACCTGGCCTCCGGCGCCGCGCTGGCCTGCCAGGCGTACTCCGGCGACGCCGTCCAGCTCACCGCCGAGAACCCGGACATCGCGTTCGTGGTGCCGGAGGAGGGCGGGGAGCTCTGGGCGGAGAGCCTGCTCATCCCGAACCGGGCGGGGCACAAGCGCAACGCCGAGCTGCTGATCGACCACTACTACCAGCCCGAGGTGGCCGCCGAACTGGCCGCCGCCGTGCAGTACATCTGCCCGGTGCCGGCCGCCCGCGAGGTGCTGGCGGCCAGCGGGGACAAGGAGAAGGCCGAGCTGGCGGAGCACCCGCTGGTCTTCCCGACCGAGGAGATGCGGGCCCGGCTGCACACCATGCGCGACGTCACCTCGGCCGAGCGGCCGGGCCTGCACAAGGTGTGGGGCCGCATCACCGGGGTCTGACGGCTACCTGCGCACGGCGTCCAGCGCGAGCAGCGCCACGTGCAGGGAGAGACAGGACTCCACCTGGTCGAGGTCGACGCCGAGGATCCGCTCGACCTTGTGCAGCCGGTCGTAGAAGGACGGCCGGGACAGGTGCGCGGCGTCGGCCGCCGCGGACTTGTTCCGGCCCTGCTCCAGGTAGATCCGCAGCATCTGCACCAGCTGGGCGTTGTGCTCGGCGTCGTAGGCGAGCAGCGGGCCCAGCTCGCGCTCCACGTAGGTCTGCAGCCGGGCGTCGTCGCGCAGCAGGTGCAGCAGGCCGCGCAGCCGGACGTCGGGCAGCCGGTAGTAGGCGGCGGCCCGCCCGCCGGGTGCGTCGTGCAGGGCGGCGTCGGCGACCTGGGTGGCCTCCAGCAGGGTGCGCCGGGCGTCGCGGACCGAGCCGACCGAGGAGCCGACCGCGACCACCGGGGCCGGCACCGGGGCGGTGTCCCGGTGCGCCTCCGCGGTCAGCCGGCGCAGCGCCGCCGCGAAGGCGTCCAGCGCGGCGTGCTCGTCCTGCTGGGTGCCGAGCGCGATCAGCACGCCCACGCCCTCGTCGTCCAGCGCGCCGACCAGGGCGGAGAGCCGGCAGACGCGGACGGCGCTCGCCGCCAGTTCGGTGAAGTCGCGCAGGCGGGCCTGGGCCTCCAGGGCGGCCGGGATCGGCCCGCGGCGCTGGCGCAGCACCACGCCGACCAGCCGCCGGCCCTCCAGCGGCACGCCGAGCGCCTGGGCGCGCAGGGCCACCTCGGAGACGGTCAGCGCGTGGGTGAGGATGCCGGAGAGCAGGGTGCGGTGGGTCTGCCGCTCCAGGCTCTCCCGGTCGCGGACCACCAGCCGGTTGAGCGCCAGCGCGGAGGCGCCGCGTTCCAGCAGCATGGTGTGCGGGTGCGTGCCGCCCTCCGGCAGCGGCCCCGGGTCCTGGACCAGGACGAGCCGGCCCCAGTCCTGGCCGCGGGCGCCGACGGTGGTCACCAGCCAGCCGCTGCGCGGGTCGTGGCCGGTCCGCCCGGCCGGGCGGACCCCGCGGGATCGGCGCTCCCAGTCCTCCAGCAGCTCGGTCTCGGGCCGTCCGGCGGTGTCGTGCGCCAGGACCTGGTGGGCGAGGTTCTCCAGGACGACGGGCCCGCCCGCCATCCGGGCCACCTGGCGGACCACCTCGGCCGGTTCGGCCCCCTCCACCACCAGCTCGTTGAAGACCTGGTGGACCGCCTCCGACGTGCGCAGCTGCTCCAGCTGGGCGTTGACCACCAAGGCGTGCACGGCCTCGGTGACGGCGACGAAGCGCAGCTCCCGGCGGAGCGCGATCAGCGGCAGTCCGCGCTGCTCGGCGGCGTGCACCAGGGCGCGCGGCAGCGAGTCGAAGTAGCGCCGGCCGAACTCGATGACCAGCCCGGCCACCCCGACCTCGTCCAGCTCGCGCACGTAGCGGGCCAGGCCCTCGCGGTCCTCGGGCAGCGCGATGCCGGTGGTCAGCACCAGCTCGCCGCCCTGCAGGACGCCGGCGACGTCGGGCAGTTCGCTGACGTGGACCCAGCGGACCGGGCGCTCCAGGTGGGCGGCGCCGGCGACGACCTGGGGGAGGCCGCGCCGCATCACCTCCAGGTCGAGCACGCGGGCGACGGTGGGGAGCATCGCGGGGCCTCCAGGGTTCAGAGTGTCAGGTAAATCATCCATCGCGGCGACGACCTGTTGCCCTCCCCGAACCCTTCCACCCTGTAAGGCCCTTTGCGCTGAGGTTGTCGGAGTGACCCTTGTCACGCGCGGGCGCCAACGGGCATGGTCAGCGGGTCGGCTGTGGCGGAAAACGAACATCCCGGCGGAATCCGTTGCGTAACCGGAAAGCAACAGTGGAATCCCTTGTCGGGGTAACGCGGGGCTGTCAGGATCGCGCATCCCGGTGATCAACCGGACCGGATTCCCCCCGTACCGCAGACGCGGCGACTCGACCAGTCGTACCGACGCCGGTACGGGCCCTGCGCCCGCCGGCACGGGCAGCATGACGGGGACCAGCCGATCGGCAGACCGTACGGCGTTCGAACCGCGGGCCGCCGAACCACCGGGCACTTGGAGGAACCAGATGGACCTGACCGACTTCGGCGCGGGCGCGCAGTACATCGCGGGCCGGCAGAGCCGGGGGAGCGGCGAGCCCTTCCAGGTCGTCAACCCCGCCGACGGCAGCGTGGTCGAGCAGATCTCCCTGGCCTCCACCGGGCAGGTCGACGCCGCGGTGGCGGCCGCCCGGGCGGCGCTGCCCGAGTGGGCCGGCGCCACCCCGGGCGCCCGCTCCGAGGCGCTGACCCGGCTGGCCGCCGTCCTCACCGACGCCGCCGCCGACCTCGCCGCGGTGGAGACCGCGCAGACCGGCAAGCCGGTCAAGCTGGCCACCGAGTTCGACGTCCCCGGGACCATCGACAACACGGCGTTCTTCGCCGGGGCCGCCCGCAACCTGGAGGGCAAGGCGGCCGGCGAGTACTCCGGCGACCACACCTCGTACGTGCGGCGCGAGCCGGTCGGCGTGGTCGGCTCGATCTCGCCGTGGAACTACCCGCTGCAGATGGCCGCCTGGAAGATCCTCCCGGCGATCGCGGCGGGCAACACCATCGTCCTCAAGCCGGCCGAACTGACCCCGCTGACCTCGCTGATGTTCGCCAGGGCCTGCACGGTGGCCGGCATCCCGGACGGCGTGGTCAACGTCGTCACCGGTGCCGGGCGCACCGCGGGCGAGCACCTGGTCTCCCACCCGGACGTCGCGATGGTGTCCTTCACCGGCTCCACCCCCGTCGGCAGGCGCGTCGCCGAACTCGCCACCGCGAGCGTCAAGCGCACCCACCTGGAGCTCGGCGGCAAGGCCCCGTTCGTGGTCTTCGACGACGCGGACCTGGAGGCCGCCGTGCACGGAGCGGTCGCCGCCTCGCTGATCAACGGCGGACAGGACTGCACCGCCGCCACCCGGGCCTACGTGCAGCGGCCGCTCTACGACGCCTTCGTGGCCGGCGTCGCCGAGCTGTACGGCGCGGTCCGGCTCGGCGACCCGCTGAACCCGCAGACCGACCTGGGCCCGCTGGTCTCCCACACCCACCGCGACCGGGTGGCCGGCTTCGTCGAGCGCGCCCGCTCCTACGCGACCGTCGTCACCGGCGGCCGCTCCCCCGAGAAGGGCCACGACGGCAGCGACCTCACCCGCGGCGCCTACTACGCCCCCACCCTGGTCACCGGCGCCGCCCAGGACAGCGAGATCGTCCAGGGCGAGATCTTCGGCCCCGTCCTGGTCGTGCTGCCCTTCGACGGCGACGACGAGGGCCTGCGGCTGGCCAACGACACCCCGTACGGCCTGGCCGCCTCGGCCTGGACGAGCAACGTCCACCGCTCGCTGCGGGCCACCCGGGAGATCGCGGCCGGCTGCGTCTGGGTCAACGACCACATCCCGATCATCAGCGAGATGCCGCACGGCGGCTACAAGTCCTCCGGCTACGGCAAGGACATGTCGCAGTACTCGCTGGACGAGTACACCCAGGTCAAGCACGTCATGTTCGACACCACCGCGGTCGCCCGCAAGGACTGGCACCGCACCGTCTTCGGAGACAGATAACCGGCCCGGGTGGCCCCCCTCACCCCCTCTCTCCCCAGGAGGTCCGTTCCATGGCGTTCAACGAGCTCACCGACGGCCTGTCGGAACCGGTCCGCAAGGCCTGGGAACGCAGCCTGACCGGCGGCCGGGCCGCCCTCAGCCGCCGTACCCTGCTGCGCGCCGCCGCCCTCACCGCCGGTGCGGGAAGCCTGGCCGCCTGCGGCATCCCGGCCGCCGGGACCGCCGGCACCGGCGACTCCACGGCGAACGCCGCCAAGGACCTCTCGGACAGCGAGAAGGAGGTGAACTTCTCCAACTGGCCGCTCTACGTCGACACCGACGAGAAGGACAAGGAGAAGCACGGCACGCTGGAGGCCTTCACCGCCGCCTCCGGGATCAAGGTCAAGTACACCGAGGACGTCAACGACAACGTCGAGTTCTTCGGCAAGGTCAAGCCGCAGCTCGCCGCCGGCCAGGACACCGGCCGCGACCTGGTGGTGCTCACCGACTGGATGGCCGCCCGGCTGATCCGCCTCGGCTGGGCGCAGAAGCTCAACCCGGCCAACGTCACCACCGCCATCACCAACGTCGAGTCGCGCTTCCGCGCCCCCGACTGGGACCCGGGCCGGCTCTACAGCTACCCGTGGGCCGGCATCCAGACGGTGGTCGCCTACAACAAGAAGGCCACCAAGGGGAAGGAGGTCACCAGCATCGCGCAGCTGCTGGACGACCCGGACCTCAAGGGACGGGTCACCTTCCTCTCCGAGATGCGCGACAGCATCGGGATGACCCTGCTCGACATGGGCAAGAACCCGGCGAAGTTCACCGCCGACGACTACGACGCGGCGATCGCCCGCCTCCAGAAGGCGGTGGACAGCAAGCAGATCCGCCGCTTCACCGGCAACGACTACGGCCAGGAGCTCTCCTCCGGCGACATCGCGGCCTGCGTCGCCTGGGGCGGCGACCTCATCCAACTGCGCGCCGACAACCCGGACATCGAGTTCGTCATACCCGAGAAGGGCTTCGTCACGTCGACGGACAACATGCTGGTCCCGGCCAAGGCGCAACACAAGACCAACGCCGAGAAGCTGATCGACTTCTACTATCAGCCGGAGATCGCGGCGCAGCTGGTCGCGGGCATCGGCTTCGTCTCCGCCGTCACCGGGATGAAGGAGGAGCTGGCCACCCTCGCCCCGGACAGCGCGGCCAACCCGCTGGTCGTCCCCACCCCCGAGATGGCGGCCAAGGCGCACGTCTTCCGGACCCTCACCGAGACCGAGGAGAGCGGCTTCGAGGAGAAGTTCTCCAAGCTCATCGGCGCCTGACCCCCACTGACGGCAGAGAACCAGAGAGACACCACCCATGACAGAGCAGCAGCGCTCCGCGGCCACCGGCGGCGACGTCCGCCTCACCGGCATCGGCAAGACCTACGGCTCCTTCACCGCGGTCCAGCCGCTCGACCTGACCGTCCCGCAGGGCTCCTTCTTCGCCCTGCTCGGCGCCTCCGGCTGCGGCAAGACCACCACCCTGCGCATGATCGCCGGACTGGAGGAGCCCACCAGCGGCACCGTCCTGATCGGCGGCCAGGACGTGACCGCCCTGCCCCCGTACAAGCGGCCGGTGAACACCGTCTTCCAGAGCTACGCGCTCTTCCCGCACCTCGACATCTTCGAGAACGTCGCCTTCGGCCTGCGCCGGCGCGGCAAGAAGGACGTCAAGAAGCAGGTCGACGAGATGCTGGAGCTGGTCGAGCTCGGCCAGTACGCCCGGCGCAAGCCGCACCAGCTCTCCGGCGGCCAGCAGCAGCGCGTCGCCGTCGCCCGGGCACTGATCAACCACCCGCAGGTGCTGCTCCTCGACGAGCCGCTCGGCGCCCTCGACCTCAAGCTCCGCCGCCAGATGCAGCTGGAGCTCAAGCGGATCCAGACCGAGGTCGGCATCACCTTCGTCCACGTCACCCACGACCAGGAGGAGGCCATGACCATGGCCGACACCATCGCGGTGATGAACGGCGGCCGGGTCGAACAGCTCGGCGCGCCCGCCGACCTCTACGAGAACCCCGCCACCACCTTCGTGGCCAACTTCCTCGGCCAGTCCAACCTGCTGCCCGCCGAGGTCACCGGCGGCGAGGGCGACGACCTGCTGCTCACCTGCGGCGGCATCCGGCTCGCCGTCCCGAAGGCCCGCTGCGCCACCGACACGAAGAAGGTCCACCTCGGGGTCCGCCCGGAGAAGATCACCATCGAGCACGTCTCCGCCGAGGTCGCCGAGGGCCGCAACCGGCTGACCGGCACCGTGGCCGACTCCAGCTTCATCGGCGTCTCCACCCAGTACCTGGTGCGCACCGACGGGGGCCAGGAGGTCACCGTCTTCGAGCAGAACATGGAGCGCGACGCCCGGATCGTCCCCGGCGCACCGGTCGTCCTGCACTGGAACCCGGCGCACTCCTTCGCCCTGGACGCCGCCCAGGCGATCGACGCGGGCACCGGGGAGGAGGCGGCATGACCACCACCACCCCGGCGGCACCGCCGCAGGCCATACCCCCCGACGGCAGCCCCCTGCCCGACGCCGCCCCCAGGCCGAAGCGCAAGCTCACCCCGTACTGGCTGCTGCTGCCCGGCATCGCCTGGCTGGTCGTCTTCTTCGCCGTGCCGATGGTCTACCAGGGCTCCACCTCGCTGCAGACCGGCTCGCTGGAGGAGGGCTTCCGCGTCACCTGGCACTTCGCCACCTACTGGGACGCCCTGGTCGAGTACCGCTGGCACTTCGTCCGCTCGTTCGGATACGCCGCCACCGCGACCGTGATGTGCCTGGCCATCGGCTACCCGCTCGCGTACACGATCGCCTTCAAGGCGAGCAAGCGCTGGCGCAACGTCATCCTGATCCTGGTGATCGCGCCCTTCTTCACCAGCTTCCTGATCCGCACGCTGGCCTGGAAGACGATCCTCTCGGACGGCGGCCCCGTGGTCGGCGCGCTCAACGCGCTGCACGTCCTGGACCTCACCAGCGCGATCGGCCTCACCTCCGGCGACCGGGTGCTCGCCACGCCGCTCGCCGTGGTCTGCGGCCTCACCTACAACTTCCTGCCGTTCATGATCCTGCCGCTGTACACCTCGCTGGAGCGGATCGACCCGCGCCTGCACGAGGCGGCCGGCGACCTCTACGCCCGCCCGTTCACCACCTTCCGCAAGGTGACCTTCCCGATCTCGCTGCCGGGTGTCGTCGCGGGCACGCTGCTCACCTTCATCCCGGCGTCCGGCGACTACATCAACGCCCAGCTGCTGGGCTCGCCGAGCGAGCAGATGGTCGGCAACGGCATCCAGAAGCAGTTCCTGAACGTGCTCGACTACCCCACGGCGGCCGCGCTGAGCTTCATCCTGATGGCCCTGATCCTGGGCATGGTGACGGTCTACATGCGCAAGGCCGGGACGGAGGAACTGGTCTGATGTCCCGAGTGTTCACATGGATCCGCGCCCACCTGGTGGTGCTCGCGGGCCTGCTCGCCCTGGCCTACCTGGTGCTGCCCAACCTGGTGGTGCTCGCCTTCTCGTTCAACAAGCCGGTCGGCAAGTTCAACTACGAGTGGTCCGAGTTCTCCACCGACGCCTGGACCAACCCCTGCGGCGTCGCCGACATGTGCCAGTCGCTCTCGCTGAGCCTCCAGGTCGCGGTGCTCGCCACCATCGGCGCCACCGTCCTCGGCACCATGGTCGCCTTCGCGCTGGCCCGCTACCGCTTCCGCGGCCGCTCGGCCACCACCGCGATGATCTTCCTGCCGATGGCCATGCCCGAGGTGGTGATGGCCGCCTCGCTGGGCACGCTCTTCCTCAACATGCGCATCCCGTTCGGCTTCACGACCATCCTGATCGCGCACATCATGTTCTGCCTGAGCTTCGTCGTGACGGCGGTCAAGGCACGCGTGATGAGCATGGACCCGAGGCTCGAACAGGCCGCCCAGGACCTCTACGCCACGCCCGTCCAGACCTTCCTCCGGGTCACCCTGCCGCTCGCCGCCCCCGGCATCGCCGCCGGCGCGCTGCTCAGCTTCGCGCTCTCCTTCGACGACTTCATCATCACCCAGTTCAACTCGGGGCCGACCACGGTCACCTTCCCGATGTTCGTCTGGGGCGCCTCGCAGCGCGGCATCCCGGTGCAGGTGAACGTCATCGGCACCGCGATGTTCGTCGCCGCCGTCGCGCTCACCGTCGCCGGCCAGTGGCTCGGCAACCGCCGGAAGGCCACGGCCTGACCGCCCGGGCCGCCTGCCGGCATACCGTCGGCAGGGGCCCGCAACCATCATCAATGTGCAGAAAGTGGCTGATAATGCATGGACTCCGCCCGCGCACTCAGTGACGCCAGGCCCACCCCCTTCTGGCTGGAGGACCCGGGCAGGCCGGAGGCACTGCCCGCCCTCGTCGGCGACGTCCACTGCGACCTGCTGGTCGTCGGCGGCGGCTACTCCGGCCTCTGGACCGCGCTGATCGCCAAGGAGCGCGACCCCTCGCTGGACGTCGTCCTGGTCGAGGGCAAGGAAGCGGGGTGGGCCGCGTCCGGGCGCAACGGCGGATTCTGCGCGGCCAGCCTGACCCACGGCTTCGGCAACGGCCTGCAGCGGTGGCCCGCCGAACTCGGGCAGCTGGAACGCCTCGGTGCCGCCAACCTGGACGGCATCGAGGACACCCTCAAGCGCTACGGCATCGACGCCGAGTGGGAGCGCACCGGCGAGATCGACATCGCCACCCAGCCCCACCAGCTCGAAGAGCTGCACGAGGTCGCCGAGGCCGTCGCCGAGTACGGCCTCGACGTCACCGTGCTCGACCGCGACGAGCTGCGCGCCCAGGTCGACTCGCCGACCTTCCTCGGCGGGATCTGGGACAAGGAGGGCGTGGCGATGGTCCACCCCGCCAAGCTGGCCTGGGGCCTCAAGGCCGCCTGCGAGGCCCAGGGCGTGCGGATCTTCGAGCACACCCGGGCCACCGACCTGAGCGAGCACGGCAGCGGCATGGCCGTCCGCACCCCGTACGGGCGGGTCTTCGCCCGCCGGGTCGCGCTCGGCACCAACGTCTTCCCGTCGTTGGTCAAGCGGGTCCGCCCGTTCGTCGTCCCGGTCTACGACTACGCGCTGATGACCGAGCCGCTCAGCGCGGAGCAGCTCGCCGCCATCGGCTGGCAGGGCCGCCAGGGGCTCAGCGACAGCGCCAACAAGTTCCACTACTTCCGGCTCTCCGCCGACAACCGCATCCTCTGGGGCGGCTACGACGCGGTCTACCACTACGGCGGGCACGTCCGGAACGAGTACGACCAGCGGCCGGAGACGTTCCGCACCCTGGCGCACAACTTCTTCCGCTGCTTCCCGCAGCTGGAGGGGCTGCGCTTCACCCACGCCTGGGGCGGCGCGATCGACACCTGCACCCGGTTCAGCGCCTTCTTCGACACCGCCTACCGCGGCCGGGTCGCCTACGCGGCCGGCTACACCGGGCTCGGCGTCGGCGCCACCCGGTTCGGCGCCGAGGTGATGCTCGACCTGCTGGACGGCGCCCGGACCGAGCGCACCTCACTGGAGATGGTGCGCAGCAAGCCGCTGCCGTTCCCGCCCGAGCCGGTCCGGTGGGCCGGCATCGAGATCACCACCCGCTCGCTCCAGCGGGCCGACCGCACCGGCGGCCGGCGCAACCTCTGGCTGCGCACCCTCGACCGGATGGGGCTGGGCTTCGACAGCTGAGCCCGTTCGGATCACGTGATCCGGTACCGGTGTAAGAGAGACCCGCCGTCCGCCTCTCGTTGGTGACGGCGGGTCTCGGGTTTCCCGTCGCGCCACGACCGGCGACAACGCCGAGAGACGGGGACGGGACATGGAGAGCACCGGACTGCACTGGCTCGCCGAGGCGGCACCGGATCCGGAGTCCTGCCGGGAGCAGTGGGAACGCACCGGGCCGGGTCTGATGCTGCTGCCCGCCGGCCGGCGCTGGGACGTCCTGTCGGTGCCGGGCCGGCTCGGCCGTCCCGTCCTCGACATCCTGGACGCCCGTTCCTGCGGGCCGGTCCTCACCGACTTCGGCGGGGAGAGCGTCGGCTTCCTCATCCCGGTCGGGACGGCCGCCCGCTGGGTCGGCACCGGGGTGAGAACCGCGGGCGACGGCACCTGGATCGTCGTCCCGCACCCCGGACGGCGCAGCCGGGGCGTGCGCTGGCTCGTGCCGCCCGACGGCTCCGGTCGGCTCAACGACCCGGTCCTGCTGGAGCTCGCCCTGCACGAGGCCGCCGCCCGGCTGACCGACCGGTGACTCCGCCCCCCCGGTCCAGGCGGCCGGCTCCGGGAAGGCCCGCACCGGTCGGTCCGGGGCTTGTCGGGTCGGGTGGGGCCGGGGCCGCTCGGGCCGGGGCTTGTCGGGACGGGTGGGGCCGGCGGCGCGTGGGCGCGCAGGACGGGCGCCCGGGTCAGACTGGAAGCGTGACCACCGCCCCGGATGCCCTCGACGCGTCCCTCCGCCCGGGGCCGGCCCAGCAGCGGCTCGCCGAGCTGGCCCGGCCCGTCTGCGACCGGCTCGGGCTCGCCCTCGCCGGAGGGCACGCGCTGCGCGCGCACGGGGTGCCGGCCTGTCCGCAGGACGGGCTCACCCTGGTGACCAGCGGCGGCACCGACCTGCCGCAGGCCGCCGCCGAGCTGGCCGCCGCCTACCGGGCGGCCGGCGGCGGGGTGGCCGAACGCCCGGGCACGCCGCGCCTGGAGCAGCTCGCCGTCCGGCTGGCCCTCGGCGGGCGGACGCACACGGTGGAGCTGCGCAAGGAGCCGCTGGGCCACCGCCCGGTCCGCCTGGACCTCGGCGAACCGGAGGCGCCGCTGCCGATGACCGCCGTCGCCCTGGAGGACGCGGCCGCGCTGGCCACCATGCTGCTCGCCGACCGCGGCCTTCCCCGCGACCTGGTCGACGTCCACGTGCTGACCGCCTGGTACCGGGAGGGCGAGCTGCTCGCGATGGCGGGTGCGCTGGACACCGACTTCCAGCCCACCGTTCTCGCCGACCGGCTGGAGACACTGGCCGAGGCGGCCGACGGACGGTTCCGGGCCAGGGGAGTCGCGGGGGGCGAGGTCGACGGGCTGAAGCGGTGGGCACTGGCCTGGGCACAGGACCTCCGGCTGGACCTGCTGGAGACCCGGGAGGCCCCGGACGGGCTCCATGACCCGTACCTGGAGGACGTCGAGGAGGAGTCCCCGGAACCCGAAGAAGGCTGATCCTCGCCCGTTCGGCCCAGCTGGCCTACGACCTGTAAGGCTGAATCCCCGATGCCCGTCAGCCTGTTCGTTGAGGCCGGGCACGGCGGCCACCAGACTGGGTGGTGAGCGCGGTAGCCCCGTGATCCCGTCGCCCGGCCCACTCGCGGGCGGCGCCACACCAGGGACTACGGCAGGACGCCGCCCGGGACTTCGGAGGCAGAGGGACTTGAGCAAGCACATCATCCACTGGATCGGCGGCGAGCCGGTCGCCACCGCCGGCACCGCTCCCCGTCGCGGTGACATCTTCGACCCGGCCACCGGCCAGGTCGCGGGCCACGTCGACTTCGCGGAGATCGCCGAGGTCGACCAGGCCGTGGCCGCCGCGGCGTCGGCCTTCGCAGAGTGGCGCAACGCCTCGGTGGCCAAGCGCAGCACGGTCCTCTTCAGCTTCCGCGAGCTGCTCAACGCCCGCCGGGACGAGCTGGCCGCGATCATCGTCTCCGAGCACGGCAAGGTGCACTCCGACGCGCTCGGTGAGATCGCCCGCGGCCTGGAGGTCGTCGAGTACGCCTGCGGCATCCCGCAGCTCATCAAGGGCGGCTTCACCGAGCAGGCCTCGACCGGCGTCGACGTCTACTCGATCCGCCAGCCGCTCGGCCCGGTCGCGATCATCTCGCCGTTCAACTTCCCGGCCATGGTGCCGATGTGGTTCTTCCCGATCGCCATCGCGGCCGGGAACACCGTCGTGGTGAAGCCCTCCGAGAAGGACCCGTCGGCGGCCAACTTCCTCGCCGAGCTGTGGAAGGAGGCCGGGCTGCCGGACGGCGTCTTCAACGTCGTGCACGGTGACAAGGTCGCCGTCGACCGTCTGCTGGAGCACCCCGACATCAAGTCGGTCAGCTTCGTCGGCTCCACCCCGATCGCCCGTTACGTCTACGAGACCGGTACCCGCTACGGCAAGCGCGTGCAGGCGCTCGGCGGCGCCAAGAACCACATGCTGGTGCTGCCCGACGCCGACCTCGACCTCAGCGCCGACGCCGCCATCAACGCCGGCTTCGGCGCGGCCGGCGAGCGTTGCATGGCGGTCTCGGTGCTGGTCGCCGTCGACCCGATCGGCGACGAGCTGGTCGAGAAGATCAAGCAGCGGATGGCCAAGCTGAAGGTCGGCCCCGGCTGCAACGGCGACTCCGAGATGGGCCCGCTGGTCACCGGACAGCACCGGGACAAGGTCACCTCCTACGTGGAGTCCGGTGTCGCGGACGGTGCGGAGCTCTCCGTCGACGGCCGCAAGCACGCGATCACCGCCGAGGACAAGAACGGCGCCCCGACGGCGGACGGCTTCTGGCTCGGCCCCACGCTGTTCGACCACGTGAAGCCCGGCATGTCCGTCTACAACGACGAGATCTTCGGCCCGGTGCTCTCCGTCGTGCGCGTCGCCTCGTACGAGGAGGGCGTCGCCCTCATCAACGCCAACCCGTACGGCAACGGCACCGCCATCTTCACCAACGACGGCGGCGCGGCCCGGCGCTTCCAGTACGAGGTGGAGGTCGGCATGGTCGGGATCAACGTGCCGATCCCGGTGCCGGTCGCCTACTACTCCTTCGGCGGTTGGAAGGCCTCCCTGTTCGGCGACACCCACGCGTACGGCCCGGACGGCGTGCAGTTCTTCACTCGGGGCAAGGCCGTCACCCAGCGCTGGCTCGACCCCTCGCACGGCGGCATCAACCTCGGCTTCCCCACCAACAGCTGAACCCCGCCCCACCCGCCCGCCGGCCGGACCCCTCTCCCCGGGGTCCGGCCGGCGGCCTTTCGCACGTCGCCGGTGAGTCCGCGGGTGCGTGCCGCGCGCCGGAGGGACCGTTTGCGTCGGCTCGTTGGTTGGCGTAGTGTTCCCTAGTCGCTCGGCAGGGAGCACCGGACACGCATCGGCGCGGACGGTCCCGTAGCGGCCAATCCCTAGAAACATCACTTCCCGGTTCGGGCTGGGTCGTGCTTTGCCTTTTTCGGCGGTGCGGCTCGGGTCTTATTCGGCGTATCCGTTTATATGGATTGCGGCCGGATTCGCTTCTCGGAGCGGGGATGGGCTAGAGTTTGAAACGTCGGACGGGGCGTCAAGCCGCAGAAGACACC
>NZ_JBHJUK010000014.1:70268-99060 GCF_042266225.1 Kitasatospora sp. NPDC056181 | reverse complement strand
ATTTGTTTATCCGACCCGGCCGGGGCGCTCGGGCGCCCCCGGGGCTGTGGGGCGGGGGGCCCGCGGGGGGGGGCCCCGCCCGCCCACGGCTGCCCGGAGCTCAGGACGCCGGGCCGCTCACCGGGTGGCGTGAGGGGGGCCGCTCGGACCTGCCCACGCACCCGGGTCTGTTCAGGCCGGCGGGCAGAGGGTGGCGCGCAGTGCGTCGAGGATCTTCCCGGCCTTCTCGTCGCCGAAGCCCTGGGGGTGGTCGGGTGCGGTGAAGCGCTGGTTGGCGAGCTCGACCAGCTTGGTCCGGTCCTTGGGGAACTGGTACATCGACTGGCACTGGGTGCGGGCCCGGTCGACGGCCTGGTCCGACTTGCCGCCGACGATCGCCGGGTCGATCGCGTCCAGCGCGGCGACCAGCTTGGCGGTGACGTCGCTGCCCGGCTTGGTGGGCAGCCCGGCGTCGGCCGGCGGCGCGGGCTTGGACGGCGCCGCGGTGTTGGGGGCGTCGGGGGCGCCGGGTGAGGAGGCGCCGGGGGCCGGTCCGTCGGAGGCGCCCGCGGCGGGGGTGGTCGGCGTGCCCGGGGTGGCCGCGGCGGTGTCGCCGGTGGCGGGGGTGCTCGCGGCGGGGGCGGCGGGTGTGGTGGCGGCGGTCGAGGCGGTGGGGGTGCCGCTCGCGGTGCTGCCGGCTGCGGTGGTGCCGGAGCCCGAGCTGGAGCAGGCGGCGAGACTCACCGCGGCGAATGCCGTGAGGGTGGCGGCGAGAAGACGAGTGCGCATCCCGCCACACTGTCATGTTCGCGCCGCCCAAGGGAAGATCCTCAGATATGAGAAACGGGGCGTGAACCGGCGCAGGAGGCACGAGGAAGGAGGCAGTCGGGAGCGGGGACGGAGGCGGAGGCGGGGACGGAGGCGGAGGCGGGGACGGAGGCTGAGCGGGGACGGAGGGCGGCGGCCCGGGACGTTGCCCGGGGCCGCCGCCCGCAGGAGACCCGGCTCAGCTCAGGCCGTTGGTCTTCAGCCACTCCTTGGCCACCGCCGACGGGTCCTCCTTGTCGACGGCGACCTTCTTCATCAGCGTCAGCAGCCCCGCCGTGTCCAGCTTGGCCGACACCGCGTTGAGCGCGGCCGTGGCCTTGGCATCCACCCCCGCCTTGTTGACCAGCGGCGTGACGTTCTGCGCGCCGAACAGGCCCTTCGGGTCGGCCAGCGGCACGAGCTTCAGCTGGGAGATCTTCGGGTCGGTGGAGAAGACGTTGCCGATCTGGATGGTGCCGTCCTTGACCGCGTTGGCGGTGGTCTCGCCGGTCGGCTTCCACTCCTTGAAGGAGAGCCCGTAGACGTCCTTGAGCGGCTGCTCCTGGCGGTTCTTGAACTCCGGCGGGCCGCCGATGGTGAGCTCGCCCGCCTTGGCGGCCAGGTCGGCGATGCTCTTCAGGCCGTACTTGTCGGCGGTTTCCTGGCTGACGCTCAGGGTGTCCTTGTCCTCGGCGGGGGAGGAGTCCAGGAGGGCCAGCGAGGCCGGCAGGGTCTTCGCCAGCGTGGCGTTGACCTCCTCCTTGGTCGGTGCCGACGCCTTGCCACCCAGGTAGGCGAGGAGCGCGCCGTTGTACTCGGGCAGTACGGTCAGGCTGCCGTTCTGCAGCTGCCCGTAGAGCACCTCGCGGCTGCCGATGTTGAACTTCTCCTCGACCTT
Source organism: Kitasatospora sp. NPDC056181 (assembly GCF_042266225.1). Taxonomy (NCBI): domain Bacteria; kingdom Bacillati; phylum Actinomycetota; class Actinomycetes; order Kitasatosporales; family Streptomycetaceae; genus Kitasatospora; species Kitasatospora sp. NPDC056181. Next base: position 97,376 of record NZ_JBHJUK010000014.1, on the reverse strand, counting down.
GACGCCCTTGGCCTTGAGCGCCTGCGAGTAGATCGAACCGAGCAGCACGTTCTCGGGGAAGTTCGCCGAGCCGACCACCACGGTGGAGCCGGAGCCCGCGCCGGTGGCCGCCGACGAGGAGCCGCCGCCCAGCGGGTCCCCGCCGGAGGAGGAGCAGGCGGTGGCGCCGAGGGCGAGCGCGGCGAGGGTGCCGAGGGCCAGGGCCCGGCGGACGTTTCTCCGGGGTGCGGAAGTCGACATGGTGACGTGTGTCCCTTCAGGAGCGTGAACGAGGATCGGTGCGGCCGCCGGGCGTGAGCGGGAGCGGCCGGTGCGTGGGCGTGGACGAGGAGCAGCCCGTCCACGGGTGCGGGGGACGATCAGCCGGCCCGGCGCCGGCCGCGCAGCCCGGGCGGGAGCGCGTACCGGGTGAGCAGGGCGAAGAAGAGCTGGACACCGACCGCGAGCAGCACCACCAGCAGCGCGCCGCCCGCCGTGACGGCGTAGTCCCGGGTGGCCAGCCCGTCGATGACGTACCGGCCGAGGCCGCCGAGACCGACGTACGCGGCGACCGTGGCCGTCGCGATCACCTGTACGGATGCGGTCCGGAACCCGGCCAGCAGGGTCGGCAGTGCGGACGGCAGGCAGACCTGCCACAGCACCTGCGGGTGCGTCAGCCCGACGCCGCGCGCGGCGTCCCGGACGTCCGGGTCGGTGCCGCGCACCCCCTCGACGGCGGCCACCAGCAGCGGTGGCGCGGCGAGGGCGATCAGCGGCACCAGGACGGCGGTGTCGCCCACCCCGGCCAGCAGCACCGCCAGCGTCACCAGCCCGAGCGTGGGCAGCGCGCGGGCGGCGCCGGCCAGCGAGGTGACGGCGGCGGCGCCGCGCCCGGTGTAGCCGATCAGCAGGCCGAGCGGGACGGCCAGCAGGGCCGCACAGAGCAGCGCCTCGCCGGAGAGCAGCAGATGCTCGGTGACGCGGTGCACGATCGAGTCCGGGCCGCTGAGGCGGTCCGGGGAGGAGAAGAAGTCCCCCAGCCAGGAGAGCCAGTTCACCGGGCCGCCCCCTTCTCCCGGACGGCCCACGGCGCGAGCAGCCGCCGTGCGCCGAGCAGCAGCAGGTCCACGGCCAGCGCCAGGGCGGCGATCAGCACGATACCGGCCACGATCGGGGTCGGGAAGGTGCGCTGGAAGCCGTCGATGAACAGGTAGCCCAGCCCGCCGCGCCCGATCAGCGCGCCGACGCTGGCCAGCGAGATGCTGGAGGCCGCCGCCACCCGCAGACCGGCCACCAGGTACGGCACGGCGGCGGGCAGTTCGACGGCCGTGAGCCGGTGCCAGGGCCCGTAGCCCATCGCGGTGGCCGCCTGCCGGACCGGTTCGGGGACGGCCCGCAGCCCGTCCACCGTGGTCGGCAGCAGCACGGCCACGGCGTAGAAGGTGAGCGGGATCATCACGGTGGCCTGGGTGGCCAGTCCGGTGTAGGGGATGAGCAGCACGAAGACGGCCACCGACGGCAGCGCGTAGACGACGTTGAAGACGGCGGCGAAGGGCTGGTAGAGCCGGGGGTAACGGGTGCAGACCAGGCCGAGCGGGACGGCCAGCAGCAGGCCGATCAGCACCGGGAGCAGTGCGATCACCGCGTGGTCGGCGAGCAGGTCGCCGAGGTAGCCGAGGTGGTCGCCGATCCAGTACCAGCGGACGATCGGTTCATCGTCCACCGGTGGCCCCGTCCGTCGCGGCCCGGTCGGCGCCGTCCGGTCCGTCCGTCGCCCCGGGGCGCCCCGTGGGCCGGACGCCGGTTGCCGCGGGCTGGATGCCGGATGCCGCCGGCTGGATGCCTGTTGCCGCTGACTTGACGACGGACCCCGCCGACTTGTCGGCGGTTCCCGTGAGGGCGGCGGGCGTGTCCGTGAGGGCGGTGGGAGTTCCGGTCAGGGGGGCGGTGTTCGCGAGGGCGGCGAGGACGGCCTCGCGGCTCGCCGTTCCGGTGGCCCGCCCGTCGGCGTCCAGCGCGACGGCGACCCCGGCGGGGGAGAGGACGGCGGCGTCCAGTGCGCTGCGCAGGGTGTCCGTCCCCGGGTGATAGCCGGCCGCCGGGTGCAGCGTGGCGGTGGGCGCGTCCCGGTCGATCCAGCCGATCGGGCGGCCTCGGTCGTCCAGTGCCAACTCCCAGCCGCCGTGGCGCAGCCCGTCGGCCACCGGGCGGACGGTGACGGCGGAGGCGGGGCGCAGGCCGAGCCCGCGCAGGCCGCGGTCGCGGCCGAGGAAGGCGGCGACGTCGTCGTCGGCGGGTGCGGTGAGCAGGGTGTGCGGATCGGCGAGCTGGGCGATCCGGCCCTGTTCGCGCAGCACCACGACCTGGTCGCCGAGCCGGACGGCCTCCTCGATGTCGTGCGTCACGAACAGCACCGTCTTGTGCAGCTCGGACTGGAGGCGCAGCAGCTCGTCCTGGAGCCCGGCGCGGACCACCGGGTCGACGGCGCTGAACGGCTCGTCCATCAGCAGCACCGGCGGGTCCGCTGCCAGGGCCCGGGCCACGCCGACGCGCTGCTGCTGGCCGCCGGAGAGCTGGAACGGGTACCGCTTGCCGGTCTCGGGCGCCAGCCCGACCAGCTCCAGCAGCTCGGCGGCCCGGGCGCGGGCCTTCTTCCGGTCCCAGCCGAGCAGGTAGGGGACGGTGGCGATGTTGTCGATGACCCTGCGGTGAGGGAAGAGCCCGGCCTGCTGGATGACGTACCCGATGCCGCGGCGCAGCTTGGCCGGCTCCAGCTCGGCGACGTCCGTGCCGTCGAGCAGCACCCGGCCCGAGGTCGGCTCGACCATCCGGTTGACCATGCGCAGCAGGGTCGTCTTGCCGCAGCCGGAGGGGCCGACCAGCACGGTTATCCGGCCGGTGGGCACGTCGAGGTCCAGGCCCCCGACGGCGATGGTGCCGTCGGGGTGGCGCTTGCCGGCGCCGTCGAATCTGATCACGGGGAGTTTCCTCGTCTCGGCGCCCCGCGATGGCGGCGCCGATGGTGGCGGTCTGTCGGTCGGTGGCGGTTTGTCGACAGTTGACGGTGCGTGACGCAGCTGTTTATCTGTCATATCACCTGCCCGGACGTTCTTCCGCCCGCGTGGCTGCCCAGGAATGGGCCGGCGGAAACCCTGATCAGACTATGACCTGAATCATCTCCTGTCTCTGACGCACCACCCGGGCGGGTAGGTCCAGGGCCGCAGGACCGGCGGGAAGGAGGATTCCGCGGCTCCGCGGAGCGGCGGATCCGGGCTCGCGGACCCGAGGGCCTCCGGTCCTGCCGGGCCCTCAGCCGCCAGGCCGGGTCGGCAGTCCGGCGGCCGCCCAGCCGACGAAGCCACCGTCCAGGTCGGTCGCCCGGTGCAGCCCCAGCTCGCGCAGTGAGGCCGCGGCCAGACTGGAGGCGTAGCCCTCCGAGCAGACCACGACCACCTCCACGTCGTACCCCGTCGCCTCCGGGATCCGGTGGCTTCCGGTCGGATCGAGCCGCCATTCCAGCACGTTGCGCTCGATCACCAGCGACCCCGGGATCTCCCCCTCGGCCGCCCGCTGCGCCGCAGGGCGGATGTCCACCAGCAGCGCGCCGTTCAGCTGCGCCTGGCGGGCCTCCCGGGCCCCGGGTCGGTGGACGCTCCCGCGGGCGCGCTCCACCAGGTCGTCGATCGTGGTCACCACTGCTCCGGTCCTTCCTGGGAGGTGCGGACCAGGCCACCGGCCCGCAGGTCGTAGTGCGCCATGGAGCTCAGCGGCGGCGAGTACGCGTGCAGGGTGACGGCCGGGCCGGAGGCCGTGTTGCGGACGTCGTGCACGTATTCGGGCCCGAATGCCCGGGTGGTGCCGGCGGGCACCCGGCGGATCAGCAGGCCCTGCTCGGGCCCGCCGAGCGAGAGCTCCTCCAGCTCGCCGAGCGCGACGGTGAACGCGCCGCGCGAGCCGCCGTGGTCGTGGAAGCCGGTGGACTGGCCGGGCAGCCAGCTGATCAGCCAGACCTCGTGGTCCTCGTCGGCCACCAGTCGGCGGTACCAGCGCTCGTCGGTGGAGAGGCGGACGTGGTGGATCCACCGGTCGGGCCGTTCGGCCAGCTCGCGGACGATCCCGCGCAGGACGTTGGGCGTCAGCGGGGCACGGACCCCGTCGGTGGTGGCGGGTGCCGCCACCGTGGTTGTGGCAGCGGACGTTGTGGCGGTGGACGTTGTGGGGTCGGACGTTGTGGGGTCGGCGGTGCCGGGGGCGAGGTCCAGACTCATGTGGGCGTCCTCGGGGGAGGCGGAGCGAGCGGAGGGCGGGGGCCGTGCCCGGGCGCGGACCCGGGTGCGGCCGCGGACGTGCCGACGGGCACGGGTGCGCCGGGCGGGGCGCGTCAGGAGTACGGGTGCGCGGTGCGGGGCCTGGAAGACGTCACAGGGCGGGACCGGCGGGGAAGGGCAGGGTCAACAGGCACAGATGGAACTCGCCTGGCGTCGCAGATCGACGTGCAGGCGGCAGACCAGAGCGGTGCCGGAGTCCATGCGCCGGATCCTTCCCGACGGGAAGGGCGCGAGTCAAGCGAGGCCCGTCACCCCTGCGTGGCGCGCCAGGGCGCGGGCGGGGTCGGCGCCGGGGCGGGCGAAGGGATCTGCGGCGCGCTGTCCGACGTGCTGCCCGACGTGCTGTCCGGCGGGGCCTGCGGCGGGGCCGCGGGGGCCTTCGCGCCCGGGCGGGTGCCGGTCAGTGCGGCCTTCACCAAGGGTGCGGCCTGCTCGCCCAGATGGCGCCCGAGCGTCTGGTACGCGTCGAACTGCCGGTGGTCGAACCACTGGTCGCCGGTGGAGTCGTTGGGGAAGGCCGGGTTGGCCACCGCGTAGGAGTGCAGCTCGTACGGCATGTCGGCGGTCAGCACGGCCTGGACGACGATCAGGGCGCCGTGGCTGCTCCCGCCATCTCCGTGCTCCCCGCCGTCCTCGCCGTGCGCGCCGGCCCCTTCGTCCGCGCCGTCCGCGCCGCCCTTGCCGTGCCCGCCGTCCTCGCCCTCCTCGTCCGCGATGGTGAGCGCGTCCGGATAGTGGATGTCGCCGGTGATCACCGTCCGGGCGGAGAGCCGGTCGGCCAGCCGCGCCGCCAGACCGCGCAGCGGCTGCCCGCCCGCGCTGCCCGGGATCAGCAGCTCGGGCTCGTGCAGGGTGATCGTGATGCCCAGCTCCTCGCGGGCGAGCGTGATCGCCGCCGCCAGGGTGGCCGCGTAGGAGGTGTCCCCGCTGGCGTCGATGCAGACCGCGGTGCGTACGCCGTGCCGGAGCAGTTCGACCAGCCCGAGGTTCTCGTAGTGGCCGCCGTCGGTGGTGAGCAGGAACCGGTCGTCCATCGGGAACCGCCCGCACAGTTCGCGCAGTTGGTAGGGGAGCCGGCGGACGGCGGGCTGTGGTGCCCGCCGCCAGTCCCGCTCGGCCGCCCAGAGCGGACCGAGCACGGCGGGATTGGGCAGCCAGGTGCCGAGCCGGGCGTTGGTGACGGCGAACAGGCCCTGGTAGGCCCGGGACTGACGCCCCATCGCCGAGGAGAACGCGGCGCCGGAGACCGCCATCGCGGACTGCACGGTGAGGTCCCGGGCGATGTGCCGCCGGGTGCGCCGCTCCAGCAGGTCGGTCCGTGCGTAGCCGACGTCCGGCCCGCCCACGTAGTCGTGCGAGAAGGTGAACGAGACCGCCCTGCGCCCGGGCGGCGTACGGGAGTTGCCGGACAGGTTGGCCGCCGCCGCGAACACCACCTGCGGGAAGCCGGGGTGCCGGGCGCCGTAGTGGCTGAGCCGGGTCTGCTCGCGGAAGAAGTGGTACGGCCGGGCCAGGACCTCGCCGTCCTCGGTGGAGCGGCGAACGGCGAACGCGGAGGCCAGCCGGCGCCGGTAGAACGGGTGCAGGCCCATCCAGGTCTGGTCGAGGTTGAGCCCGACCGACCCGAGCACGAGCGGCAGCAGCACCTGCGCGGCGACGGGCCAGGCGTGCCCGGTGGCGACCGCCCAGCCGAGGGCGAGCAGCGCGCCGGCCGACAGCGCGGCCAGCGCCGACCAGACCAGCAGGTACTCGGCGATCCGGCCGCCCAGCCCGCCGCCGAGGCGCCTGGCGCCGTCCAGCAGCCCGCCGAGGGCCGCCGCGCCCTGCTCGACGGCCCGGCGCCCGTGCCACAGGATGCCGAGCAGCAGCGCGAGGTAGCTGAGCAGGACGGTGAGGCTGAGCCCCGCACCGGTCTGCTGCGCGCCGACCGCGAGCGACTCCTGGAGCCGGACCGCGGCCCAGGCGAGCCCGGGCACCACCAGCACCCCGGCGGCCAGCAGCGCCGCCAGTGCCAGCGCGCCGTACGAGAGCCGGCGCAGCGTGCGCGGCAGCAGGGTGTTCCAGCCGAGCAGCGAGAAGACCAGCAGCCAGAGCAGCCAGTAGGCGACGCCGGCCGCGAGCAGTCCGAGCAGCGCCAGGAGGGCCGGCTCGCGGACGGCGAACGGGCCGGGCGGTCCGCCCCCGCCGGTGCGCAGGCCGACCGCGGCCAGGCCGTCCAGGTCGGCCAGTGGCACGAGGTGGTAGAAGCGGCTGAGCCCGAGGCCGAGCACCAGGACGGCGGCGAGCAGCAGGGTGAGCGCCGCGACCAGGCCGCGCAGCAGCGTCCCGAGGGCGACCAGCCACTGCCCGGCGCCGTCCGCCAGGTACTTGGCGTGCCGGCGCAGGTGGTCCTCCTCCGGGGAGCCGGGCTCCAGGACGTCGTCCGCCGTCAGGCCGGAGACGGCGCGCACCGGTCCGCCGGGCGCCGCGTCGCTGAGCGCCAGTTGCAGTGCGCCGACGGTGTAGCCGCCGCCGGAGACGGAGACCAGGTAGCGGGCCTCCTTCAGCCAGGGGCGCAGCGCCTGGAGGGCGCCCAGGGTGATGCAGGCGGACCGGATGCCGCCGCCGGAGACACAGAACCCCAGCCGGGCGTGCTCGCGGCCGGGCGGCACCACGGCGCCGTTGCGCCAGCGGGCCCGGTGGTCGAGCGGGGGGTGCGTGCGGCGGCCGGTCGGCCAGTGCCCGCCGCGCGCGGTGGCCACCGGCCAGGGCGGGACCAGCGCGGGCGCCTCCGCCCCGGGAGCGCCGGCGGCCCCGGGAACGCCAGGGGTCCCGGGAGGCTCCGGGGCCCCGGTGCGCCCGGAGGCGGTCTCGGGCGGGCGCCGGAACACGCCGCGCAGTGCGCGGTGGAGGGTGGCGGTGACGACGACCACGGCGATCACCCCGGCCGGCAGGAGCAGCAGCCACATGACGGTGGCGAGCGCGGAGGCGGCGGCGAACGGGGCGTCGGAGCCGGAGCCGGAGCCGGTGCCGACGGCGGGCGCCCCGAGGCCGCCCGGCCCGGCAAGCCGGTCCAGCCCGTCGAGCCGGCTGCCCAGCAGGGCGGTCCCCGCGAGGCCGCAGGCGCCCGCGAGCAACCCGGCGCCGCCCCCGGCGAGTGCGGTGAGCCGCCAGTGCGGCCGGGTGAACACGTACCGGCCCAGCAACCCGGCCGCGGCGAGCGTCAGGGTGCAGCCGCCGAGCAGCCACCAGCCGGCCGCCAGTGCCGCCCGGTACGCGGCGGGCTGCCCGCCGGCCACGGCCCAGGCGGCCTCCCGGGTGCCGGCCAGCTGCAGGGCCACGCTCCGCACCGGCGGCGCCCAGTGGCGGAAGAGCAGCCACCCCACCGCGATCGGTACGGGCACGCCGAGCGCGAGCAGCACCCCGGCCCAGGGCGGGACCGGGCGCGGAACGGGAGCGGAGGACTCCTCGGACACCGCCACCACGCCCACCTCCCCGCGCACCCCGGGACCCGGCCGCCCGTGCGGCGCGGATCACTGTCGGCCACTGCCCCGTGACGCACCGGAGCAGCATCATGGCGCGTCTTACCCCGATGCGCAGTGCCCCGCACAGGATTCACCCGAATGAGTAAGGAGAGGGGTAGCGGGGTAGATGACCGTTTCATCCCATCTACTCGACCCCGCGTGTCCGCGTAAGAGGATCGCCCCGGCCGCGTTGCGCCCGACGTATTGTCAGGCCACCGAGGCCGGGCCTACGGTCTACGCACCACGTTCTACGCACGTAGATGTGTCGTCGACACACGCGTCAACCCGCAGGCAGAACCGCCCCGCCAACCCTCAGACCGCAGGCCCGACCCCCCGGCCGGGCCGCGGAGTTGCGGAGGTACCCATGTCGCAGATCGTCCGCGCCGCCCTCGTCCAGACCCGGTGGACCGGAGACCAGGAGACGATGATCGCCCTCCACGAGCGGTACGCCCGCGAGGCCGCCGCCCAGGGAGCCGGGATCATCGGGTTCCAGGAGGTCTTCAACGCCCCCTACTTCTGTCAGGTCCAGGAGCCCGAGCACTACCGCTGGGCCGAGGCCGTCCCCGACGGCCCCACCGTCCGCCGGATGCAGGACCTCGCCCGGGAACTCGGCCTGGTGGTGGTCGTCCCCGTCTACGAGGAGGACCAGCCCGGCGTCTACTACAACACCGCCGCCGTGATCGACGCCGACGGCCGCTACCTCGGCAAGTACCGCAAGCACCACATCCCCCAGGTCAAGGGCTTCTGGGAGAAGTACTACTTCAAGCCCGGCAACCTCGGCTGGCCCGTCTTCGACACCGCCGTCGGCAAGGTCGGCGTCTACATCTGCTACGACCGCCACTTCCCCGAGGGCTGGCGCGCCCTCGGCCTGGCCGGCGCCCAGATCGTCTACAACCCCTCCGCCACCAGCCGCGGCCTCTCCGCCTACCTCTGGCAGCTCGAACAGCCCGCCGCCGCCGTCGCCAACGAGTACTTCGTCGCCGCCATCAACCGCGTCGGCACCGAGGAGTACGGCGACAACGACTTCTACGGCACCTCCTACTTCGTCGACCCGCGCGGCCAGTTCGTCGGCGACGTCGCCTCCGACAAGGAGGAGGAGCTCGTCGTCCGGGACCTCGACCTCGGCCTCATCGAAGAGGTCCGCCAACAGTGGGCGTTCTACCGCGACCGCCGCCCCGAGGCCTACGGACCCCTGACCGAGGCCTGAGGAGGGCGAACACCGTGAGCCGTACTGTGATCCGCGGCGGCCTCGTCATCACCGCCGCCGACGAACTCCACGCCGACGTCCTCGTCGAGGGCGAACGCATCGTCGCCCTCGCCGCCACCGACAGCGACGCCGCCAGGGCCTGGACCGCCGACACCGTCATCGACGCCACCGGCCACTACGTCATCCCCGGCGGCGTCGACGCCCACACGCACATGGAGCTGCCCTTCGGCGGCACCGCCGCCTCCGACACCTTCGAGACCGGCACCCGCGCCGCGGCCTGGGGCGGCACCACCACCATCGTCGACTTCGCCGTCCAGCCCGTCGGCGGCTCCCTGCGCGAAGGCCTCGACGCCTGGCACGCCAAGGCCGACGGCAACTGCGCCGTCGACTACGCGTTCCACACCATCGTCTCCGACGTCAACGACGGCGTCCTCAAGGAGATGGACGCCCTCGTCGACTCCGGCGAGTCCACCTCCTTCAAGCTCTTCATGGCCTACCCCGGCGTCTTCTACAGCGACGACGGCCGCATCCTGCGCGCCATGCAGCGCGGCGCCGCCAACGGCGGGCTGACCATGATGCACGCGGAGAACGGCATCGCCATCGACGTCCTGGTCGAACAGGCCCTCGCCGCCGGCCGGACCGCCCCCCGGTACCACGGCGAGGTCCGCCGCGAACTCCTGGAAGCCGAGGCCACGCACCGCGCCATCAAGCTCGCCCAGGTCGCCGGCAGCCCCCTCTACGTCGTCCACGTCTCCGCCGCCTCGGCGCTCGCCGAACTCACCCGCGCCCGCGACGACGGCCTCAACGTCTTCGGCGAGACCTGCCCCCAATACCTCTTCCTCTCCACCGACAACCTCGCCGAGGAGGGCGCCGACGGCTTCGAGGGCGCCAAGTACGTGTGCAGCACCCCGCTGCGCCCCCGCGAGCACCAGGAGGCGCTCTGGCGCGGCCTGCGCACCAACGACCTCCAGGTGGTCTCCACCGACCACTGCCCGTTCTGCTACGTGGGTCAGAAGGAGCTCGGCCGCGGCGACTTCTCCAGGATCCCCAACGGCCTGCCCGGCGTGGAGAACCGCATGGACCTCCTCCACCAGGCCGTCGTCGACGGGCACCTCACCCGCCGCCGCTGGATCGAGATCGCCTGCACCACCCCGGCCCGGATGTTCGGCCTCCACCCGCGCAAGGGCACCATCGCCCCCGGCGCCGACGCCGACCTGGTCGTCTACGACCCCACGGCCGTGCAAACCGTCTCCGCCGCCACCCACCACATGAACGTCGACTACTCCGCCTACGAGGGCCGCCGGCTCACCGGCCGCGCCAGGACGGTGCTCTCCCGCGGCACCGTCGTCCTCGACGACGGCCGGTGGCTCGGCCGCGCCGGCCACGGCACCTTCCTGCGCCGCGACACCTGCCAGTACCTCGTCTGACCTCCGCCACGCCGCTCGGGGCCGGTCCTCCCGGCCCCGGGTCCGGCGTTCCCCGGGCCCGGGCCCGGCAACTCCCGGGCAGACCCCCTAGCCACCACCGGAACACCCCGGCAACCCCGGGCTGACCCTCCGCCCTCACCGGCACCCCCCGGGCAGACCCTCCGCCCCCGACGCCCCTGGAGACCTCATGGACATCGGCCTCGTCCTGCAGACCGACCCGCCCGCCCGCCTGCTGATCGACCGGATGATCCGCGCCGAGCAGGCCGGCTTCACCCACGGCTGGACCTTCGACTCCTGCGTCCTGTGGCAGGAGCCCTTCGTCATCTACAGCCGGATCCTCGCCGAGACGACGGGGCTGACCGTCGGCCCGATGGTCACCAACCCCTCCACCCGCACCTGGGAGGTCACCGCCTCCCTCTTCGCCACCCTCAACGACATGTACGGCAACCGCACCGTCTGCGGCATCGGCCGCGGCGACTCCGCGATGCGCGTCGCCGGGCGCCACCCCGCCACCCTCGCCCGGCTCTCCGAGGCCATGCACGCCATCAAGGAGCTGGCCGAGGGCCGCACCGTCGAGGTGGACGGCACCGAGATGCACCTGCCCTGGGTCGGCGACGGCGCCCGGCTGCCCATCTGGATGGGCGCGTACGGACCCAAGGCGCTGGCGCTGACCGGCCGTCAGGCCGACGGCTTCATCCTCCAGCTCGCCGACCCGTACCTCACCGAGTTCATGATCAAGGCCGTCCGCAAGGCCGCGGCCGAGGCGGGCCGCGCCCCCGACAGCCTCACCATCTGCGTCGCCGCCCCCGCCTACGTCACCCCCGACGACTCCCCGCAGGCCCTCGCCCACGCCCGCGAACAGTGCCGCTGGTTCGGCGGCATGGTCGGCAACCACGTCGCCGACCTCGTCACCCACTACGGAGAGCACTCCGCCCTCGTCCCCGACGCCCTCACCGACTACATCAAGGACCGCCAGGGCTACGACTACAGCCACCACGGCCGGGCGGGGAACCCCGACACCGCCTTCGTCCCCGACGAGATCGTCGACCGCTTCTGCCTCATCGGCCCGCCCGCCGCCCAGCTCGAACGCCTCCACCGGCTCCGCGCCCTCGGCGTCGACCAGTTCGCCGTCTACGCCATGCACGACGCCGTCGAAGCCACCATCGACGCCTACGGAACCGACGTCATCCCCCGGCTGAGCGAAGGCGACCCCCGGGGCGACCGCGACGGCGACCGCCCGTGACCGGGACCGCCGAGACAGGGGACGGCGAGATAGGGGACGGCGAGATAGGGGACGGCGCCCCGGCCGACGGGCCGGGGCCGCAGCTCCGGCACGCCGACGGCCGGGTCGAGTTGGACCCGGCCGCCCCGGCCCTGCCCGCCAACGGCTACACCAACGACGACCTGCGCCCCGTCCCCGTCGCCCGCCGGACCTGGACCACCTACAACTTCCTCGCCCTCTGGGTCGGCATGGCCCACAACATCCCCTCCTGGACCCTCGCCTCCGGTCTCGTCGCGCTCGGCATGGACTGGAAACAGGCCGTCCTCACCATCGCCCTGGCCAACCTCATCGTGCTCGCGCCGATGCTGCTCACCGGCCACGCCGGCACCAAGTACGGCATCCCGTTCCCGGTCTTCGCCCGCGCCTCCTTCGGCCTGCGCGGCGCCAACCTGCCCGCCCTCCTGCGGGCCGCCGTCGCCTGCGCCTGGTTCGGCATCCAGACCTGGATCGGCGGCGAGGGCATCTTCCTGCTCGCCGGCAAGCTCCTCGGCGAATCCTGGCGCACCGCGGCCGAGTTCGGCGGCTACCCGTGGACGCAGTGGCTCTCCTTCCTGCTGTTCTGGCTGGTCGAGATGGCCGTCATCGCCCGCGGCATGGAGACCCTGCGCCGGTTCGAGAACTGGGCCGCGCCCTTCGTCATCGTCGGCGCCCTCGCCCTGCTCGCCTGGATCACCGTCAAGGCCGGCGGCTTCGGCCCGCTGCTCGACCAGCCCTCCAGGCTCGGCTGGGACGGCGACTTCTGGAAGGTCTTCTTCCCCGCGCTCATGGGCATGATCGGGTTCTGGTCGACCCTCTCCCTCAACATCCCGGACTTCACCCGCTTCGGCGGCAGCCAGCGCGCCCAGATCCGCGGCCAGGCCCTCGGCCTGCCGACGACGATGACCCTCTTCGCGCTGCTCTCCGTCCTGGTCACCTCCGGCTCCCAGGCCGTCTACGGCGAACCCGTCTGGGACCCGATCGCGCTCGCCGCCAAGATGGAGAACCCGGCCGGCATCCTGTTCGCGCTGCTGACCGTCCTCGTCGCGACCCTGTCGGTCAACATCGCGGCCAACGTCGTCTCACCCGCCTACGACCTCGCCAACCTGCTGCCCCGTCTCGTCGACTTCCGTACCGGGGCACTGGTCACGGGCGTTGTCGGGATCGCGATCTTCCCCTGGAAGCTGATCTCCGACCCGCACGTCTACATCTTCACCTGGCTCGGCGTCGTCGGCGGCCTGCTCGGCACCGTCGCCGGCATCCTCGTCGCCGACTACTGGCTGCTGCGCCGCACCCGGCTCCACCTCGCCGACCTCTACCGCCCGCACGGCGCGTACTGGTACGCGGCCGGCTGGAACTGGCGCGCCGTCGTCGCCCTGCTGGCCGGTGGCCTCCTCTCCGTCGGCGGCTCCTACGGCGGCCCGTTCCCGGCGGACGGCCTCGTCCCGCTCCTCAAACCCCTCGCCGACTACGGCTGGGCCGTCGGCGTCGCCTCGTCCCTGGCCCTCTACACGGCGCTCACCGTGACGACGGGGCGCGGCCGGCGGGACTGACGCCCGGACGGTGCCGGCCCGGGCGGGGTTCGGCGGGGCGGTACCCGCCCGGGCCGGGCTCGTTGGGGCGGTGCTCGGCGGGGCCTGGTTCGGCGGGGCCTGGTTCGGCGGGGTGCGGCTCAGCCGGTGAGCCGGTCGACGGCGGCGAGGACCTTGGCGGTGCCGTCCTCCCCGCGCAGGGCCGCCGCGACCGCCCGGGCGCGGGTGCGGTGGCGGGGGTCGTCGACGGCCTGCCGGATCGCCGCGGCCAGGCGGGCCGGCGTGAGGTCCGGGAGGGGGACCGGCCCGGGGGAGACGCCGAGGCGGGTGAGGCGCGCGGCCCAGAAGGGCGCGTCGAGCTGGGCGGGGACGGGGACGGCGGGCGTGCCGGAGCGGAGGGTGGCGGCGGTGGTCCCGGCGCCCGCGTGGTGGACGACGGCGGCCGTGCGCGGGAAGAGCCATTCGTGCGGGGCGTCGCCGATGGTGAGGACGGTGTCGCCGTCCGGTGCGGCCAGGCCGCTCCAGCCGGACTGGACGACGGCGCGGACGCGGGCCGTCCGTACGGCGGCGAGGACGGTGGCGGTGACGCGCTCCGGGTCGGGGACGACCAGGCTGCCGAAGCCGACGAAGACGGGCGGAGGGCCGGCGGCGAGGAAGTCGGCCAGTTCGGGCCGGGGTTGCCAGCCGGGGTCGGGACGGGGCCACCAGTAGCCGGCCACGTCCAGACCGGGGCGCCAGTCGGCGGGGCGCGGGACGACGACGGGGGAGAAGCCGTGCAGAACGGGGTGGTGACGCCGGGACCGCGCGACGCCGCGCGCCGGCAGGCCCAGCCGGCGCCGGAGCCGGCGCACCGCGGGGGCGAAGAGGCGGTCGGTGGCGGCCTGGACGGCGTGGCCGGCGAGCAGGTTCCCGGTGCGGCCCAGTGACCGGGTGCCGGTGACGGCGGGAGCGAACTCCCTCGTGGGGGAGAGGGGTTGGAGAAAGAGGCCGAGGGTGGGGATGCCGGCGGCCTCGGCGACGACCTGGCCGAGCGCGGAGGTGGTGCTGGTGGTCAGGAGGAGGTCGGCGCCCTGCTCGGTCGCCGCAGCGATGCCGTCGCCGAGGGCCGGCATGAAGGACCGTCCCAGGCGCAGGAGTTGGAGGACGGCGAGCGGTCCGGCGCCGGCCCGGAGGAGACGCTGGCCGGCGGTGGAGGCCAGTTCGGCACGCGGGTCGACGGGCAGGGCGCGGAACTCCAGTCCGGCTGCGCGGACAGGGCCGGCGAAGGTGTCGTGGGTCGCGACGGCGACCTCGTGGCCGGCTGCGCGGAGCCGGGCGCCGAGCCCGGTGAAGGGGGCGACGTCGCCCCGCGAGCCGGCGGTGGCGATCAGGATGCGCATGGCCGCAGTATCGCGGCGCGGGCCGCGAGGGTGACGGGTGCCACGCCCGGCGCACCGGAACCGCGGGGGCGCACGGGCGCGTCCTTCGCGGCAGGGCGGTCCGGACGGGGCCGCCGTCGCAGGAGGGCGGGAGGACGTATGGGCATCGTCGCGTGGATCGTGCTGGGCCTGGTGGCCGGAGCCCTGGCCAAGCTGCTGCTGCCGGGCCGGGACCCGGGCGGCCTGGTGGTGACCACCCTGATCGGCATCGCCGGCTCCTTCGTGGGCGGCTGGATCTCCTCGCACTTCCTGCACCGCCCGGTGGCCACGCACTTCTTCGACCTGGCCACCTGGGTGTCGGCGATCGGCGGGGCGCTGGTGCTGCTGGTGCTGTACCGGATCCTCTTCGGCAACTCCCGCCGCTGACCTGACGCCCGCCGCTGACCTGACGCCGGCTGCCGACCTGACGTCGGCTGCTGACCTGACGTCGGCCAGAGGCTGACGCCGGGCCGATGGCGGGCCGACGCCGGGCCGGGCCCGGCCGGATGGATCCCGGCCGCGTCAGACCTCGGCGACCCAGCCGGGCAGGTCCTCGCGGGCGGCCGGCCAGGCGGCGGGCACGCCGGTGAGGCCGGTCCGGGCGGCGACCACGCCGGCCGCGATCGCGCAGGTGGTGTCCATGTCGCCCCAGCCCTCCAGGGTCTGCCAGATCGCCTCGGGCAGGGAGTCCAACTGCCCCGCGGCGGACCAGAGGGCGAACGGGACGGTGTCCGGGGCGGAGATCTGGAAACCCGAGCCGAGGACGGTCGCGGCGTGCCGGACGGTGGTGTGCCCGGGCAGGCGGGCGGCGGTCCGCAGCCCGGAGCGGACATCGCTGTCGGGCAGCCGGCCGGCCACCTCGGTCAGCAGCTCGGCCCGCCCCGGCGGGCGGCCGCCGCGGCTGCGGGCGGCGAGCGCCGCCGCGAGGGCGACCGCGACCGCGCCCGTCACCGCCTCCGGGTGGAAGTGCGTGGTGAGCGCCTGCAGTTCGGCCTGCCGGGCGACGGTGTCGAGGTCGTCGGAAAACCAGGCGCCGAGCGGCGCGACCCGCATCGCGGCGCCGTTCCCGTACGAGCCCTGGCCGCCGAACTGCTGCGCGGTGACGGTCCGCCAGTCGGCGCCGGCACCGATGTCGCGCAGCACGCCGTGCATCGACGGCCCGTACTTGCGGCCGTACTCGGCGGCGTACTCCCCGGCGAACTCCCGGGCCAGCGCGTCCTGCACCACCTCGCCGTTGTGGACCAGGTGCCGGACCAGGACGAGCGCCATCGCGGTGTCGTCGGTCCAGTGCCAGGGCGCCGGGCGGGGCAGCCGGGCCGCCAGGGCAGCGGGCGCCTCGTCCGGGGAGACGGAGAACCAGCGGTCGCCGAAGGCGTCCCCGAGGGCGAGCCCCTGCAGGCTGTCCAGGGTGGGAACGGTGGCGCGCATGTCATCCTCCAGGTGAGATCAACTGTGCGCGCCAGTCTGCCGGGTCGTGGTGCCGACCGGCGAGTGGATTTAACGGTGGATGGATTTACTGGTGGGTGGATTTACCGGTGGGTCGAGTCGTCGCCGGCCGGGCCTGCGTGGCGCGGGCCTGTGGCGCTCGGCCCTGCGTGGCGCCTCCTTGGCGGGCGGGGGCCGGAAGGGATGCCCTGGCGTGACTCCGCGGGCGCGTGCCAGGCGCTGTCCGATAACTGATCTTGTGACGGTTCGAAATCGATGAGTAGGGTCCGAACCATGGACTTCCCCCGTGTCGATGGCAGGACGCTCGACGAGTGGTGCTCGCGGCACCTCGGATCGAGGATCGCGGCCGAGCGCTTCCGGAGCGGTCGGCTCGGGGCCGTGACCGGCGTCCTGCTCGCCGACGGCCGGGAGGTCGTCGTCAAGGTCCGCGAGCCGGCCGCCCGCCTCGAAGGCTGCTTCGCCGTCCAGAGCCTCCTGCACACCGCCGGCTTTCCGGCTCCCGAGCCGGTGCTGCCGCCCACCCCGTTCGGGAGGTGGACCGCCACCGTCGAATCGCTGGTCGGGGGAGGCGGCGAACTCCCGTCCTCGGGGCACGATCCGCGGCCGTACGCGGTGGCGCTCGAAGCGATGGTGCGCATCGCCGCCCCGATGGCCCCGCGCGTCGACCTCGAACCCAAGCCGTCCTGGAACCGCTGGGACCACGACGGGCCCGGAGTGTGGTCGACCGCCGAGGACGTCGACCGTCCCTTCCACTCGGTGACCGGCCCGGACTGGCTCGAACGGGCCGGGAAGGGTGCGCACGAACGGATCGCCGGCTGGCAGGCGCCGAAGGTCGTCGGCCACGGCGACTGGCACCGGAACAACTTCCGCTGGCGCGGTGAGGAGCTCCACGTCGCGTACGACTGGGACAGCGCGATCGTGGACACCGAGGCGGTTGTCGTGGGCATCGCCGCGGCCTGGGTGGCCCCCTCCGTGGAGGAGTCGGCGGCGTTCCTCTCGGCGTACCAGGACGTGGCCGGCCGGCGGTTCGGACGCGACGAGCTCGAAGTGAGCTGGGCGACCGGCCTCTGGCTGCGGGGGTGGAAGTCCAAGCGGCAGGTCGTGACCGGCGAGCCGATCCGGTCGCTGTCCGAGGACGAGGCGGTCCGCCTGTCCGCGCTCGCCGGGCTCTGAGCGCCCGGCCCGGCGCGTTCCCCGGGGTGCGTGCCCGCGTCGCCGGCCGCCGGGCTGCTACCCGGGGTGCGTGCCCGCGTCGCCGGCCGCCGGGCTGCTACCCGGGGTGCGTGCCCGCGTCGCCGGCCGCCGGGCTGCGCGAACCCTCCGGGTGATCACCTGCCGGACGGGTCCTCGTGGGCGCGGAGACCGCCGAGGATGAGCGTCCAGAGGGCTTCGAACCGCTCCCCGGCGTTCGGGTCGGCCCACTCGGGGGCGTAGGCCGGGTCGTGGAAGTGGGCCGTCGCCTCGAAGACGGCGCGGGCCGTCGAAGCCGTCTCGGCGGGCCTGAACTCCTCGGACCCGACGCCGTCCTGGACGATCCGGCCGATCTGCCCGAGCAGGGTGTCGATGTGCTTCTCGACGGTGCTGCTGTTCTCCGAGACCAGCGTCATGTACGTCGCGAACAGCTGCGGGTCGTCGAGCGCCTTCCTCCGCTTGGCGGCGAACAGCGTCTCCAGCCAGCGGTGCAGCCGGTCGACGGCCGGCCCGGGCGTGGCGGCGATGGACTGCAGGTCGTGGTGGGCCTGGTCGAGCCAGCGCTGGGTGACGGCCTCGCGCAGCGCCGCCTTGCTCGGGAAGAACCGGTAGACGCTGCTGTGGCTGACACCGAGGGTCCGGGCGACGTCCACGACCGTCGCCTTGGCCGGTCCGAACCGCCTGAGGACGTCCTCCGTCGCGCTCAGGATCTGCTCGGGGGTGAGTGCGCTGTCCGTGGTCACGGGGAGGTACGTCCTAACGGTGATGCGGTTGGCGGTGTGCGGCTGACGGGGTGGCGCGGCCGGCCCGGTGGTGCGGTGCGGTGTGGATGTGCGGTGGCGCGGATGTGTGGATGTGCGGTGGTGCGGGGGTGGTACGGGCCGGTCCGGTGCGCCTGTGGTGCGGTGACCGCCCGGCCCCGGCGGCGGACCGGCGGCCGGGGCGGGTGCCGCGGTCAGCGCTCGCTGTCGAGGTGGGCCATCTGAGCGGCAGCGTACCTGTCCCCGGCGGCGGACCCGGCCGGGACGGCGGCCTCGATGGCGGCGAGGTCCGACCCGGTGAGCGTGACCTCCAGGGCGCCGAGGGCCTCGGCGAGCCGGTCGCGGCGGCGGGCGCCGACCAGCGGCACGATGTCCTCGCCGCGCGAGGCGACCCACGCGATCGCGACCTGGGCGACACTGGCGCCCCGCTCGGCGGCGACCGCGCGCAGCGCCTCGACGAGGTTGAGGTTGTGGGCGAGGTTCTCGCCCTGGAAGCGGGGGCTGTGGCCACGGAAGTCCGCGCCGGAGAGAGCACGGTCGTTGTTCCAGTGGCCGCTGAGCAGGCCGCGCGACAGTACCCCGTACGCCGTGACGCCGATGCCCAGCTCGCGTGCGGCGGGGAGGATCTCGTCCTCGACCGAACGCGAGAGGAGCGAGTACTCGATCTGGAGGTCGCTGATCGGGTGGACGGAGGCGGCGCGGCGCAGTGTGTCGGCGCCGACCTCGGAGAGGCCGATGTGGCGGACGTAGCCGGCCTCGACCAGGTCGGCGATCGCGCCGACGGTCTCCTCGACCGGGACGTTCGGGTCGAGGCGGGCCGGGCGGTAGACGTCGATGTAGTCGGTGCGCAGGCGGCGCAGGGTGTAGGCGAGGGCGGTCTTGGTGGCGGCGGGCCGGGCGTCGTAGCCGAGCCACTGGCCGTCGGGCCCGCGCTGGGCGCCGAACTTCACGCTGATCCGGACACTGTCGCGGTCGCGGCCGCGCAGCGCGTCGTGGATCAGCAACTCGTTGTGGCCCATGCCGTAGAAGTCGCCGGTGTCGAGCAGGGTGACGCCTGCGTCGAGCGCGGCGTGGATGGTGGCGACGCTCTCCGCCTCGTCGGCCGGGCCGTAGAGGTCTGACATGCCCATGCAGCCGAGGCCGAGGACGGAAGTGGTGAGGCCGGTGGAGCCGAGGGCGCGGCGGCGGATCCGGGGGGAGGTGGACACGGGGTGCTCCTGACGGGGGAGGGGTGGGGTGGCCGGAGGTGGTGGGCGGCCGCGTTCCACTATGGCACCAGCGCTGACAGAATTCAAAATCTGTCAGTGGTCATCTGTTATCTGTCTTCTGTTATCTGTCAGCCGCCGCCGCCGACGGACGGCCGTCCCGTGCCACACCGTCCTGCCCGCCGCCGCACGCCCCGCTCCGGTCGCAGTACGGCTGCCCGGCGCTGCGCCCGCAGCCGCACAGCATCGCCCTCGGCGTCTCCCGGACCGCACCCCCGGAGTCCGTCACCCGCAGCTCCCCACGCAGCAGCAGCCGCCCGTCCGGCGTCCGCCGCACCGACGTAGGCCGCTCCGGCACCTCCGTCCCGCCGTCCGCCAGCCGGTAGCGGAGCGCACCCGTCGGGCAGCGCCGCACCACCTCCGCGACCACCCCCGGCTCCGCCGCGTCCGGCGTGATCCACGGCCGCCGCGCCGTGTCGAAGACCGACGCCAGCCCCCGGACGCACTCGGCCGCGTGCCGGCACACCTGCGGGTCGAAGGAGACGGCGATCCCCGCGGCCTCGTACGTCCTCGCGCCCGGCCGGCGGCGCCCGCCCGTCTCCTGCCCGGCCGCCCGGTCCGTCTCCTGCCCGGTGGTCCCGCCCGTGCCCCGGTCGGTCTCCCCGCCGGCCTCCTCGCCGCCCATCAGTCGGAGACCCGGCTGTGGTTCTCGTACGCGAGATCCGCGTACTCGGGGTGGCGCAGCATCCAGGCCTTGATGAACGGGCACGTCGCCAGTACCGGCAGCCCGCGCCTGCGGGCGTCGTCGAGGGCGGCCCGGGCCAGTGCGCCGCCCACCCCCTGCCCCTCGAAGGCCCGCTCCACCAGCGTGTGCGGGTACACCACCAGGTGGTCGCTGCGCATGTACTCGGCGAACCCGGCCAGGGTGTCGCCCGCCCAGGCCTCGAAGCGGCTGTTGGCTTCGACGTCGCGTACCGTGACGGTCATCGGAGGCTCCTCGCTGCCGGACGCGGAGCCGGGGCCGGCCCCGGTCCATCATCGAGCGCCGCCCGCCGCCCCGCCCGTCGACCGGGCCGGCGCCCCCGCGGACGGACCGGCGGGCGCACCGGCGGTCGGCTGCGGCGCCCGGCCGCAGCCCGGAGCGCGCAGCAGCTGGGCCCGGGCCGGCGGCAGGTTGCGCCACACCGTCCGGTTCCCCAGCCCGTACGCCGCCTCGAACCGCCGCAGCAGCCGAACCACCGCGCGGTGCCGCGCCCCGCGCCGCGGTCCCGAGGCCAGCGTCCGCGCCGCCGTCGTGCCCAGGTACCCGAAGTAGGTGAGCTCGCCGCCCGGCACCAGCAACCGCAGGTAGAGGTCCAGGATGTGCTGCACCTGAGCCGGGTCGAAGTTGGTGAACGGCAGACCGGAGACGATCACGTCGTACCGCTCGCCCGTGCCGCTGGTGCGCGTGCCGGTGCTGGTGCTGGTGCTGGTGCCGTCGTAGGCGCCGGTGCCCCCGTTCCTGCCCCGCGCCGCCGCCGGCCCGCACTCCGGCAGCTCCTCCACCCGGCAGGCCGACAGCCGCAGCCCGATCTGCGGCCCTCGCCGGGCCAGCTCCGCATCCTCGCGCAGCCGCTCCGCGAACCGCGGATTCGCCTCGACCACGTGCAACCGGTCGCCCGGGCGCAGCACTTGGGCCAGGCGCCGGGTCACCACCCCCGTCCCGGCGCCGACCTCCAGCACCGACAGCGGACGGTCCGGACGGCTGGTCACCGGGACCACCAGGGCGTTCACCAACTCGGGCCCGCTCGGTGCGAGCGCGCCCGTACTCTGAAGCGTGCGCAGCGCCTCGCCGAGGAACAGCAACCGGTCACCGGCAGGGCGGTCGGGTCGGCCGTACGACGGCCGGGCGGGGGAGTGGGGGCGTGGACCGAGCTGATCTGTCGTCATGACACCGAAGCTAGGGACGCCCGCACCCACCCGAATCGGCCGGCGTGCGGCGCCGACCCCCGACGAAAGTTGAGGGTGGCACTGGTCTTTGGACGGGGGACCAGGGGCAGGGGCGGCCCATAGCATCGGCCCAGGCCGACGGGAGGAGACCGCGTGACCACAGGCCACCCGCAGCACCCCGGCCACCCCGACCACCCGCAGCAACCGGACCAGCTACAGGGCCCTGCCCACCCCGACCACCCCGGCCATGTGCAGGGCGTGGACCACCCCGGCCACGTGCAGGGCGTGGACCGCCTGCCGTTCCCGGGCCACCCGGGCCACCTTCCGTACCCCGACCCGACTCCGCCAGCCACCGGCCTGCTCGGCTGGTACCCGCCCGGCCGCCGCCGCTGGGCGGAGAGCCTGCTCCTGCTCGCCGTCCTCCTTCTCGCGGCCGAGGAGGCGTACGCCCAGTGGGCCGCAGTCGACTCCTCCCTCCGACCGCTGCGCATGGCGGCAGCCGTCCTCTCCTCCCTGTCCCTCCTCCTCGCCCGCCGCTACCCGGTCGCCGCCGCCGTCCTGCCCGTCCTCACCGCAGGGCTGCTCAACCGGGCGTTCCCGGGCCTGTTCAGCGTCTACCACCTCGCCTCCACCGGCCGGGTCGGCGCCGCCATGACGGGCGGGGCCACCATCGCCGTGCTCAGCGCGGTCCGCGCCGACTCACTCCTCGGCTGGGCCGGAACCGTCGGTTCACAACTGCTCGTCGAAGCCGCCGTCCTCTCGCTCGGCCTCTGGCTGCACGGCCGCCGTGTCCTGATCCACACCCTGCACGCCCAGGTCGACGCGCTGCACCGCGAGCGCGAACTCCGCGCCGAGCAGGCCCGCTCCGCCGAACGCGCCAGGATCGCCAGGGAGATGCACGACGTCCTGGCCCACCGCCTCAGCCTGCTCGTCCTGCACGCCGGCGTGCTGCGCGACCAGGCCGAGGCGGGCACCGTCGCCGACGACCCCGCCCGGCTCGCCCACCGGTTGGGGCTCCTCCGCGCGACGGCCGCCCGCTCCCTCGACGACCTGCGCGACGTCCTCGGCGCCCTCCGGTCCGAGCCGCGCCTCCCGGACGAGCCCCGGTTCCCGGACGAGCCGCGCCTCCCGGCGGGGCCGCCCTTACCCGCGGGGCCTCCGCCACCCGACCCGCCGCGGCCACCCGACCGTCCGGGGTCGCTGGTGTCCGGTCCGCGGCACGTCGCGGCGACCGCGGCAGCACACCGCCTGTCCGGGACCACACCGTCCCGGCCCGACTCCGTCCATCCCCTCGTTCCCGTGGCAGCGCCCGCCCTGCGGGATCTCACCGAACTCGTCGGTGAGGCCGCCGCGGCCGGGCAGAAGGTCGCGCTCACCCTCACCGGTGACCCGGAGACCGTCCCGACCACCCACCGGCTGGCCGTTCACCGGCTGGTCCAGGAGGCGCTCACCAACGCCCGTAAGTACGCGCACACCGCACCCGTTTCGGTCTGCGTCCGCTACGGCGCCCCGGCGACCACCGTCGAGGTGCTCAACGGCCCCGGCCGTCCGGCGCCGTCCGGGGCCAGTACCGGCGGCGGGTACGGGCTGGTCGGGCTCGCCGAACGGGTCGGCGCGCTCGGCGGCCACCTCGACGCCGGCGCCGACGGGCACGGCGGCTTCCGCCTCGCCGCCCGTCTCCCCTCGCCCGGGCATCCGCCCGCCCCACCCCCCGAGCCCCGGCCGGCCCGACCTGGAGACGGCGCATGATCCGCACCATGGTGGTGGACGACGACGCGCTGGTCCGCCTCGGCCTCGTCGACCTGCTCAGCCAGGACCCGGCCCTCACCGTGGTCGCCGAAGCCGCCGACGGACTGCAGGCCGTGGAGCTCGCCCGCCGCCAACGCATCGACGTCGCCCTGATGGACATCCGGATGCCCCGGCTCGACGGCATCGCCGCCACCCGCCGCCTGCGCGAGTTGCCCGACGCCCCGCGCGTGATCGCGCTGACCACCTTCGACCTGGACGAGTACGTTTACCAGGCGCTCGCCGCCGGCGCCGACGGCTTCCTGCTCAAGGACACCCCGCCCGCCGAGATCGCCCGCGCCGTCCACATCGTGGCGGACGGCCAGGGGATGCTGCACCCGTCGGCCGCCCGTCGCCTCATCGACCGCTACCACCGCAGCGGCGCACCGCGTTCGGTCGCTGCCCGCACCCGCGCAGCCGGGCTCACCCCGCGCGAGACGGACGTACTCCGCGAACTCGCGCGCGGGCTGTCCAACGCCGAGATCGCCGGCGTGCTCGGGATGCGGGAGAGCACCGTCAAGGCCCATGTCAGCCGAATCCTCACCGCACTCGGGGTCGGCAACCGCGTCCAGGCCGCGCTGCTCGCCCGCGACGCCGGAGTCGTCGACGACGGGGGCTGACGGAGGCGGCTGGCGACGGCGACTGACAGCAGGGGGCGGACGGCAGGGAAGGACGGCAGGAACGGACGGCATCGACCGATGGACACTGGCCGAGGGCGTCGGCTGCTGACCACCGCTCGCCCTCGAAGTCCACCCCGCGACACCTCCGTGCGTATCCGTCCGTCCGCAACCCTCGTGCCCTTAACCCCCGTCCAGAGACCCGTCGTCTGGTATCGAGCGCTGAGCCGCTGTCACCCATCCGGCGTGGAAATGCCGTGCCTTGGCCGTTTGCGCTGCCGAACCCGGGCGCGGGGTCCATGGTGGAGATGGGCGCGATCCGGCGACCGCGCTCGCGCGCCGACCCAGGCCCGCGCGCCGTACGCCTGCCACCGATCGAAGGCGGGCGCCCGAGGCGGGCCCGGCCTCCGGCACGCTGGGAGCAGGGCCACCTCGCAGGAAACCGAACGGTTCTTCTAGGCTCACATCTCGGCTTCCCTGCAGCGGTGCAGTCACTGTGCCCGCCGCATCGAAGCCGCCGTCCACGGGGCTCCGGGCCGACCGGGGCCACCGGATCGAGCGAGGAGGACGCAATGCCAAGCATGCCGCCCAGCCGTTCCACCGCACTTGGGCCAGACGGGCCGCCCTGGCGGGCCCTACGCCTGGCCGGGGCCGCACGCCCCGGTTGGTCCGGGCACCCGGGCTGGTCCGGCCGGCCGGTGCGGCCGCTGAATACCGGCGGCGGCCGCGGAGGCGAGCGTTGAGTCCCCAAGCCGTCCGGCCGGCCGCGGCGCCGACCGAGACCACCGAAGCCACGCGCCCCCCGGCCACTGCCGCCGCCACTGCCACCAGCTCCGCCTCCGCCGCCGCACCGGTCTCCGCAGCTGCGTCGGCCGTGGTTCCCGTCCTGGGCACGGGAGTCGGGGCCTTCACCGGAGCGACCGCCGCGACCACGACCACGGCACTCCCACCCGCCCCGCCCGCCACCGCCCCGCCCGCCACGGTCACCACCGCCACGGTCACCACGACTGCCGCCGCCACATCGACGGCAACGGCAACGGCAACATCGACGGCAACGGCAACCGGGTCGGCTACCGTCACTGCCGGCGTCACCAAGGGCGTCGCCATGACCGTCACCGCGCTGGTCCCGCCGACGGTCCCGACGAGTGCACCAGCAGCCACCCCGCCCGCCACCGACAGCGACGGCCAAGCAGGCCCCACCGCCGCCCTCCCCGGACTGCCGCAGGCCCTCAGCTCACGTGCCCGCACCCTGGCCGGCGCCGTCCGCCGCCGCTGCGCAGATCTCGCCCGGATCGAGTCGCCCAGCGGCGACGCCCCCCGACTCAACGCCCTCGCCGAGGAGTTGGCCGCAGGATTCCGTGCCACCGGCGCCGCCGTCCACCGTGAGCCCGGCCCGGCCGGGGACCACCTCGTCCTCCAGTGGGACGGCCAGGACGAGAGCTTGCCGCACCTCCTCGTGGTCGGCCACCACGACACCGTCTGGCCGGCCGGCATCCTCAACGACTGGCCGGTCACCGAACAGGACGGCACTCTCAGCGGCCCCGGCGTCGTCGACATGAAGGGCGGACTCGCCATCCTGGAGGGCGCCCTCGCCCTGCTCGCCGATCTCGGGCAACGCCCGCACCGCACCGTCCGGCTGGTGGTCGTCTCGGACGAGGAGGTCGGCAGCCCCGACGGCCGGCGACTGGTCGAGCGCCAACTGCGCGGTGCGGCAGCCGTCCTGGGTCTCGAACCGCCCCATCCGGACGGACGGCTCAAGACCGCCCGCCGCGGCAGCACCCGGGTACGGCTCACCGTCACCGGGCGCGAGGCGCACGCCGGGAACGACGCGTCCCAGGGCGTCTCCGCGGTGGACGAACTCGTCGACCAGCTGGTCGCGGTCCGCGGACTCGCCGGCCAGCCCGGCACCGAACTCAACGCCGGGCGGATCAGCGGCGGCACCCGGGCCAACGTCATCGCCGGCCGCGCCGAGGCCGAACTCGGTCTGCGCTTCGCCACCGCCGAGGCACAGCGCCGCACCCTCGACAGCCTGGCCCGCCTCACCGCGCTGCGCCCGGGGGCCCGGGTTCGGACGGAGGTGCTGTCCAGCCGGCCGGCCTGGCAGGAACGCTCGGCCAACCCGCTGCTGCGGCACGTCCGTTCCCTCGCGGCGGTACTCGGGCAGCAGTTGGACGGCGCACCGGCCGGCGGGGCCGGGGACACCAACCTGCCCGGGTCGCGCGGGTTGCCGACGCTGGACGGCTTCGGCGCGGTCGGCGCCGGGGCACACGCACGGCACGAGCACATCCGGATCGACCAGCTGGCCCCCCGGATCGCGCTGTTGGCGGCGCTTCTCGCCGTACCGCTGCCACGCCTGCGGGACCGGTCGGAGGGCTGACGCGGCTCCGGCCCCGGAGCGGCGGGTCCGGAGCGGCGGGCCCGCCGCAAGAGGCCTGGATAACGGGCCCCGGAGCAAGAGGCCTGGCGTTAAGAGGCCTGGTGCAACGGGCCCGCCGCAAGAGGCCCGGCGCAACGGGGCCGAAGCGGCGACGCCGGGGTTCCGGAGCAGTGACCCGGGGTGAACGGGCCCGTCGTCCGGCGCGGGCCGGGCGGCGGGCCCGTGGCCGCTCAGCGGGTCGTGCCCCACCGTCGTAGGGCGGTTCGTACAGCGGGCCCGCCCAAGGCCGCTACGGCCGGCTGTCGCCCTCCGACGGGTGGTCGAGCAACGGGAACAAGCGGGTGACCGCGGCCACCGGGCGGGTGCCGGGGGCCGGCTCGCGGCGCCGGTAGGGGGCGAGCAGGGCGCGGACGGCGGCACCGAGGTCGGCCAGCTCCTCGGGGGTGAGGTGGAGGACGTCGCTCGACGCCTCGTCACGCTGCCACTCGGCGGGGGCCCGCGCCCGGTGGGCCAGCCACTGGCGGTAGCTGGTGTCCTCAAGATCCTCCGTGAAGTCCTCCGCCAGACCGGCGGCCGGGCCGGGGGCGAGCCGCCGGGACTGCGGTGCGGCCTGGGCGGAGGAGGCCCCGGCGTCGGACGAGCCCGGCGCGCCGGCCGGCCTGGTGGCCTCGCCGGGCAGCAGCGAGCCCTCCCAGCGCAGCCGCCAGGGGCGCGAGCGGCCGTCGACGGTGGGCGCCTCCTCGATCAGGCCGTAGCGGGCGAGCTGGCGCAGGTGGAACGAACAGGTGCCGGAGCTCTGGTGCAGATGCTGCGCCGCCTGGTTGGAGGTGATCTTCCCCCAGGTGGCGATCAGGTCCAGCAGCGCGAGCCGGATCGGGTGGTCCGGCAGCGGCCGGTTCGGCGGTACCTCCAGCGGCTTCGGCCCCCGGGACGCCTCCGCACGGCTCGCGGCGTCCAGTGGATTCCCGGGCGCGGGCATGGGCGTGGGCCCCGGCGCGGGTGCGGGCCTCAGCGCGGGCGTGGGCGCGGGCCCGAACGCGGGCGTCGGAGCGGTTGTGGGGGGGGCGGGCGTGGGGGCCACAGCCACAACAACCCCCACAGCCACCCACAGGCGCGCCCGCCCCCGGGGGCGGGGGTCGGGGGGGGGGGGGTATATAATATTGGTG